>DASPGW010000221.1 GCA_035620395.1 Desulfuromonadales bacterium
GCGACCGGACCGGCAAAAGAATCAGGATCCCGGTCGCCACCAGGGAGAGGCAGGTGAATTCCAGATACCTCGCGGTTCCGACCCAGGAGAGCAGCAGCCGTGGATCGGCGGCAAGAAAGGGCCATTTCTCGGGCATCACCAGCAGGCCGGCCCCGCAGCAGAGCAGAAAGCAGGAGAGCAGCCCGAGCAGAACACCCGCCGCGCCGAGGCCTGACGCGAGCATCAGGCCACTCTCCTCACGCGGCAGCAGCCGCCGATAAACGGTCAGGGCAACGAGGCCGAGGAAGAGGGGCGCCAGCGTCAAACCCCAGAAGACGTCGGCGGCAACCAGCGGCGGATAACCGAGCTGCACGCCGAGCAGGAGCAGGGCAGCCGTCAGCGTCAGCAGCAGGGCCGTCCCCCGGCCGGGCATGGTTCTGACCACGAGTTCGACGGCCAGTGCCCGCCAGTGCCGGCGGCGGTCAAGCCGGCCGAAGGTATCGAGGATGAGGGCCGCCGACGTCGCACCCAGCAACACCCCGAGCAGGGAGAAATGCGCGGACAGCGTCAGCAGCAGAACGGCTTTGAGCAGCGGCAGGTTTTCGGGAGAGATGGATGGCATATCATTCCAGCCTGGAGCCTAAAGAACAGTACAGGGCCGCAGGGTTGCCGGAGCGTCAGCGCCGCTCCTCGTCCAGGTAGGCTTTGTGCAGAAGCATGGCCAGGATGCCGCCAAGCACCAGCAAAGCCACCACAACTCCGCCCCACAACTTGCGCCGGGCCAACTCTTCCTCGATGGCGGCGCCACGGTTGCGGATTTTTCCGAGCTTCTGCTGATAATCGGCCGTCTGGCTGCGAACCTTTTCGACATCGACGCTGTGAAAGAGGCGATGAAAGTCGTTGCGCAGGGAGAAGAGTTCACCGCGCATCTCTTTGGTGGCAATCCCGACCCGATGCAGTGCCTCCAGCGAATGCTCCAGGTCGGCGATCATCCGGTCGGTCTCGACCACCGCCGATTTGATCTCGTCCGCGCGGCCGTAATCATGGCAGCGCGTGCAGTCCTGAGGATTGATCAGGTCTGGCGTAGCCAGCCGGACGGCATGGTTGCCGTGGCAGGTGACGCATTGCGGCCCGCCGAGGCCGAGGGCCTCGCCGTGGGCGCTTTGCAGGTAGTCCTCCCTGACCCCGACGTGGCAGCGGCCGCAGAAATCGGGGATGGCCTCTCCCTTCGGCACCCCGATGAAGCCCCGTGCGGGACTCATGGCATTGGCAAAGTCGGTGGGATCGCCGCCGTGGCAGCTATGGCAGGAGATGCCATTGACCGCATGGACGCTCTGCCGCCACAAGTTAACCGGTTCGCCGAGCCGGCCGGGCTGGCCGCCGTGACACTGGATGCAGACGGTCTCCTCGGCGAAGAGCACGCCGGGCGCCACGAGGGCCAACAACAGCAGCAGACAGCTCTTGGCCAGCAACATCACGTTTGCCTCCCTCATGAGTAATGCCCCCAGACGGAAATGCCGGCAATGAGCAGAACCCCCAGCACATAGCAGGCCACGAAGAGCGGCCGGCGGGCCGGCCGCCGCTCCGGTCCCCGGTCGATAAAGGGAAGCAGGGCGAGGAAGGTCATCAGGGCGGCCTGGACGCCCAGGCCGAGCATCTTGCTCGGAAAGATCTTCAGCGTCTGGTAGGCCCAGAGGAAGTACCACTCGGGCTTGATGTGTGCCGGGGTGACGAAGGGATCGGCCGGTTCCAGGGCACCCGGGGGGAGAAAGAGCCACGGGGCGAAGAAGACCACCCCCAGCAGCGCCGCCAGGAAGAAAAAGATGACGGCCGTGTCCTTGGTCGTGTAGTGGGGGAAGAACGGGATGCCGCCCGGGTGCTCCTGGTGCCGGAAGCTCCCCTGCGGCTCCCAGGGTTCGTAGTCGGGACCGAAGGGGGGGCGGGAGACCCCCGCCCGGCGCACGCAGAAGAGATGCAGGCCCACCAGCAGCCCGAGCAGCAGAGGCATGCCCATGACGTGCAGGGCGAAGAAGCGGCCCAGGGTGACATCCCCGACCATCGGTCCGCCGCGCAGAAAGCGCACCACCTCGTCGCCGATGAGGGGAATGGCGCCGGCAGCGTCGGTGGCGACGGTGGTCGCCCAGAAGGAAAGCTGACTCCAGGGAAGCAGATAGCCGGTCAGGCAGAGACCTAAGCTCAGGTTGAAAAGCAGGAAACCCGAGAGCCAGGTCAGCTCGCGGGGCCGGTAGTAGCTCTTCATGAACAGCACCGAGAGCATGTGCAGCAGCAGCGCAATCACGATGACGTTCGAGCCGACCACATGCAGGTAGCGGATCAGCCAGCCGAAAGGAACCTCGTTCATGATCCGGGTGACGCTCAGGAAAGCCTCCGCCGGGTCGGGGACATAGTAGATCAGCAGCAGAATGCCGGTGACGAACTGCAGGACGAAGAGGGTGATCAGCACCGCCCCCAGGGTGTACCAGATATTGATGTTGCGGGGCAGCAGGTATTTGGTCAGGTTCTGCTCGAGGAGGTCCCTGATCCCCAGTCGCAGGTCGAGCCAGTCGACGATTTGTTTACGCCAGGCCATGGTCGCCCCCTATCCGATCACGATGGAATCATCCTGCACGCTGACAGGATAGGACTCCAGGGGTTTGGGAGGCGGTCCGCCGAGCACCGTGCCGGTCGGGGAAAAACTGCCGGCATGGCAGGGGCATTCAAACTCGCCCTTCTCCGGCAACCATTTGATGATGCAGCCGAGGTGGGTGCAAACCGCGGTGAGGGCGATGAACACACCCGCCTTCTCCTGCAGGACCACGGCAGGATGGCCACGAAACGTGAAGAAATGCGTTCCGCCCAGCGGCACCTGGTCCCGGGGGATGGTAACCTTCTCCTTTTCCCCCACCCCCTTGCGGGGAGCCAGATACTGCCAGACCGGCCAGGAGGCAGCCGCAGCCAGCACCGCTCCGATGCCGCTCAGCATGATGATCAGAAAAAAACGCCGCCGTTCGGGCGGTATCCGGTCGTTCTCCATGGAGCCTCCTGCCTGGCAATCCTGCAAGAAAGGGCGGCCATCGCCCGAAGACCGACAGCCACGTTGCAATCAATGGCAAAGCGCCCTACATTATAAACGTCGGCCATCTTCTTTCAACCATTTGCTGAAGGAAAAAGCCATGCCCGCCCTGACTGCGGTCTTCATCATCGATCCGCCCGAGCGCCTCGACCCACCCACCGACACCTCCCTGGCCCTGATGCGGGAGAGCCTGCGCCGCGGCCAGCAGGTATTCTACTGCACCCTTGCAGAATTGCGGCTGGTTAACGAATCACCCAGTGCTCGGGTCCGCCCCGTGGTTTTCCCGCCCGGGGCTGAGCTGTTTGCAGCCGGCGAGGAGCGGGAGCTCGATCTGGCAACGATCGATGTACTCTACATGCGCAAGGACCCGCCGGTGGACGCCGCCTACCTGCACGCCACCTACATCCTCGATCGGCTGCCGCCACGGGTGCTGCAGGTCAACCCGGCCCAGGCACTGCGCCGCCACTGCGAGAAGCTGATCCCGCTCCATCTGCCGGGACTGCTGCCGGAAACGGTCGTCTCCCGCGCCGCCCGCGACCTCAACGACTTTCTCGACCGGATCGGCCGGATCGTCCTCAAACCCCTGGACGACTGCAGCGGCCGCGGCATCTTTTCCCTGACCCGCGACGATCCCAACCGCCGTGCCCTCATCGACCAGGTGACTGCCGCCGGCAGCCGCTACGTGCAGGGGCAGCGCTTCCTGCCTGAAATTGCCGAAGGGGACAAGCGCGTGCTGTTGCTGGGGGGGGAGATTCTCGGCTGGCTCCGGCGCGTGCCGGCTCCTGGCGACTTCCGCTCCAACGTCAACGCCGGCGGCCGCTGCCTGCCCTGCGAACTGACCGACAGTGACCGTGCCATCTGCGCCCGCCTGGGGGCTTGGCTCAGCCGGGAGGGGATTGTTCTGGCGGGCGCCGATCTGGTCGGCCAACACGTTCTGGAGGTCAACATCACCAGCCCTTCCTGCCTGCGCGAGATGGACGATCTGACCGGCGAGAGACTGGAGCGCAAGATCATCGACTATGTCGAGCGCCGCTGCCGCAGTTGAGCCCGCAGTTTCGAGAGGGGAAAGCCCTCTCGGCACAAAGGGGCTTTCCTGATTCGGATCAGGTAATGGGCAAGGTCAGCGGCCGGGAGAGTTTTCCCCGACATTGCCGTAAACGGGAAGACGCAACATGGGGACCCGCGGGCTGCTGGTCTTGATCATGACATAGCCGCTCAGCCGCGCCTTGCCCTCCCGCGGCAGGGCCTTGACGATCAGCTGGACACTCTTGCCGGGAGGCAGTTGCATTGCGGCAAGTTCGGCGTTCAACTCGCTGCTGGTGGTTTCCGGGGGAGACAGGGTAATCTCCTGCTCTCCCTGGTTGGTCAGGATGGCGCGCGCTTCCGTTTCAGTCCCCGGCGTCAGTTTGCCCAACTCGACCTGCTCGGGTTCCAGCACCAGCTCCGGCATGACCGTCCCGCGCAGGTGGAACTGGGCAACCGGCTGCGCCGGATCGTTGACGTAGAGATAAACGGTCTTCACCACGGCGCCGCGAAACCGGGCGGAATCGAAGGTGGTCCGGATTTCGCCGGTGCCACCGGGGGGGATCGATGTGGCCGAGAGGAGCGCCGCCGTGCAGCCGCAGGAGCTGCGAACCTTTTCAACGGCCAGCGGCGCCTCGCCGTTATTGCGGAAACGGAAGGTATGCTCCACCTTCGTCCCCTGGAACACCTGGCCGAAGCTGAAATCCGCATCCGCTGCGACGAGCTTCGGCCCGCCGGCGGGAGCCTCTGCCGGCAGCAGAAGAAGAAACACCGAGAGAAATCCGAGAAAAATTGTTTTCATGCGCGCAACCTCCCTGGTCTGGCACAGGCATCGACCTTCATCGATACCCTGGAAACGGAACAACCACAAGATAGCATAGCACCGCCAACGCTGGCCAGCCCTTTTGCCCGAGCGAATAAATTGACACAAATGCTCTATCTTGCTATAGAATAAC
>DASPGW010000222.1 GCA_035620395.1 Desulfuromonadales bacterium
AAACAGCTCGACCCGCCGGTTCAGCTCCTCCAGATCCACCTCGATGGTCAGATCGTGGACGTGCATCCAGCTGACATGCCGGACATACTCGGTGTCGGCCGTGTCCAGAATCTCCCTCCAGTGACGCAGCGAGCTGCGCTTGTCCCCCAGCCGGTTGTACATCTCGGCGTACAGGCGTCGCACCGGGGCCGGCGCCCCGGGAATCTGCAGGGCGCGCTCGAACCATTCTCTGGCGCAGGCATAGTCCTTGAGCTTGTGATAGCACAGGAACCCGGCCTGGAACGGCAGGATCCACTCCTGCGGGTTCTTTTCCGACCCCTGCGAGAGGAGCGCGAGCGCCAGATCGTCCCGGTTCGCCTCCACCGACATGATCATCGAGCCCACCAGATAGGCGTCCACGAAATGCGGGTCCAGCTCGGCGATGACGCGCCGGTAGATCTGATCCAGGTAGTCGTAGCGATCCTCGATCTGGTAGTTGGAGTAGTACTGGATCGACCAGAGGTAGATGAGATCCGCGGCGACCTGGGGATACCCGAAGGTGATCGCCTTGAGGTAGCGCCCGCTGGGAAGGTAGAGCAGATGGTGTCCCGGGGCGCTGTCGCGGCGGAGCAGATCGACGCTCGCGGCGGAGAGCGCCGCCGTCATGGCCCCCAGCAGGACGATCCCCAGCCCCTTGAGCGTCCCCACCTCAGGTGAAATCCCGGCGGTTGAGAATCATGCAGGCGGACGCCAGGACCATGCCGCCGTAGCCGAGGAGGTACAGCAGGGCGAACAGCGGGAGCGCCTCCGGCAGGGGCGAGCCGTGGACCACCTCTCCTTTGATGTTGAAGATCTCCAGATTGGGAAGGGCGTAGTAGAGGGCCCGGCAGAGCAGCTTTCCCGCGGAGCTTTCGATCCGGGCTCCGAGGAGATCCAGGCTCCAGGTCAGGTGCCCCACCAGGTAGAGCGAGAGGCTGAACAGCGTGCTCAGGATCGGCGTGGAGAAGGAGGAAAACAGCGTGGCGAACGCGGTCACCAGCAGCAGCTCCATGAAGATCAGGGCGATCGCCCACAGCAGGGCCGGGTCGGCGAACCCTTTCAGCAGCAGGATCAGGTAGAACCAGGCGGTCATGACCGAGGTGTTCACCAGAAGCGTCAGCGCCAGTCCGCAGAACTTGCCGAGCAGGAATTCGTGGCGGTGGATCGGCTTGGAGACGATCGTGAAGATGGTGCGCCGCTCGATCTCCTTGCTCACCAGCGACACTCCGATGAACACGGCCGTGAGCACCCCGAACAGGGAGATCGAGGCCAGCCCCAGGTCCTTGATGATCTTCTCCTCGCTCCCGACGGTGAGCAGGCTCAGGATCTGGGCGAAGCCCATCATGAGGATGGCGAACACCAGGAGCAGGTAGAGGATGCGGTCCCGGATCGCCTCGCGAAACGTGTTCAGGGCGATGACGGCGATGCGGCTCACCGGCCGATCTCCCGCAGGAACAGGTCCTCGAGACGCTCCCGCTGGGGGATCACCGACTGCAGGCTCCCGCCGCGATCGAGCACCGCCCGCACCAGCTGCCGCACCGCCGCCTCGTCTTTGGCCGTGACCAGGACGCTGCTCCCTTCCCGCGAGACCACCCGATCCAGCCCCGGAAGCGAGGCGTCGGCAGGCACTCCGTCGAAGGCGACTTCCCAGTGCCGCACCCCGGAGGAGAGGAGCTCCGACACCTTGCCGACGGCCTTGAGCTCGCCCTTGCTCAGAATCGCCACCCGATCGCACAGCAGCTCCGTATCCGACAGGATGTGGGTGGAAAAGAAGACCGTCTTCCCCGCCCGCCTCAGGGAGAGGATGATGTCCCGCACCTCCCGGCGCCCCACCGGGTCGAGCCCCGACATCGGCTCGTCCAGGATCACCAGGTCCGGCTCGTTGACCAGCGCCTGGGCGAGGCCCAGCCTCTGCAGCATCCCCTTGGAGAACTTCCTGAGCTGGCGGTCCCGCCGGTTCGCCAGCCCCACCGTCTCGAGGAGCTCGCCGACCCTGCGCCGCCGCACCTCTTTGGGGAGGGAGAAGAGGCGCGCATAGAAATCCAGGAATTCCCCGGCGGTGAGGTAGTCGTAAAAATAAGGGTTCTCGGGAAGGAACCCCAGGCGGCTCTTGACCGCCACCGTCCGGTGCGGCTGGCCGAACAGGCGAATCGTGCCGGCGTCGGGGCGCACCAGGTCCATGATCAGCTTGATGGTGGTGGTCTTGCCGGCGCCGTTGGGGCCGAGGATACCGAAACATTCTCCCGCCGGCACCCGCAGCGAGACGTCGTCCACCGCAGTAAAGCCGCCGAAGGTTTTCCGCAGATTTTCCGCCTCGACCACAACCCCCGACATCCCTGTTCCCCTTTCGTCCAGCCCTTTCAAGGATACTGCTGCGGCGGTCTGTTGCAATGCTTTTACCACCGCCTGAACCGCCTGCGAAACTTTTGAGTTACCCGCGTCCGGCGGCGCCCGAAACCTGGGCCCCTGCTATAATTGCCGCATGACCCTGAAAAAGGCCCTTACCTTCGGACTTGTTGTACTGGCCGGCGTGCTCCTCCAGGCGGGCTGCTCACCCCGCCGCGGCTACGAGGCGGCGCTGGTGCTGGCCGACATCGCCGCCCGGGACCAGCCGAGCCGCCTGAAGCAGGCTACGCCGGCGCCTGAGCGCCGGTTCGTTGCCTTTACTTTCGAGGGACGCCCTTACCGGGGGGACCTGTATCTCCCCGGCGAAAAAACGCGCTCCGCGCTGCTGCTGGTCCCCGGGGCGGCTGAGGCGGGGAAGGACGATCCCCGCCTGGTTGCCTTCGCCACCTCCCTGGCCCGCGCCCGCTTCACCGTGCTGGTGCCGGACCTTGCCAGTCTGCGCGAATTGAAGGTGAACCCCGGCAACTCCCGGGAAATCGGCGACGCCTTTGCCTGGCTGGTTTCCAGGCCCGAGTTGGCCCCAGGCGGACGGGGGGGGATGGTCGCCTTCAGCTACGCTGCCGGACCGGCCATTCTCGCCGCCCTGGAACCGGAGATTCGCGAACGCACCGGCTTCATCCTGGCCGTCGGCGGTTATCACGACCTGGTGCAGGTCCTGACCTTCTTCACCACCGGCTGGTTCCGGCAGGATGGCAAATGGCAATACCTCGAACCTAACGAATACGGCAAGTGGGTCTTCGTCCTCAGCAATCTGGAGCGCCTGGACGACCCGGCGGATCGGGCATTGCTGCGGACCATGGCGAAGCGGAAGATGGCGGATCTCGACGCCTCCCTGGACGACCTGGCCGTGCTGCTGCGCGTCCAGGGAAGAGCCCTTTATGCCTTCATCGCCAACCGCGAGCCGCAGCGAGCGCCGGAGCTTCTGCGTCAGTTGCCGCAGGGTATCCAGGCCGACATCGCCGCCCTCGACCTGGCAAACAAGGACCTCTCCGCCCTCGGCGCCCGGCTACTCCTGATTCACGGCTACGACGACAGCATCATCCCGTTCACGGAGAGCATCGCCCTGGCGGCGGCGGTGCCGAAAGGGCAGGCGCGGCTCTTCCTGGTCGACGGTCTGGCCCATGTCGACCTCGAACCCGGCCTGCGCAGCCGCTTCCGGCTCTGGCGGGCCATTTACCTTCTGTTGGTCGAGCGGGACGCCGGCGGCGATTAGTTGGCCAGCTGGCCAGCAGAGGCGGTCGGGACAACCGGCGCAGGATTGCTATACTGTGAAAAAGACCGCCGGCGACCATGAAGGAGAATGAACCATGAGCATGGAAATCACCAGTTCGGCCTTCGCCAACGAAGGGATGATCCCCCGCCGCTTCACCTGCGACGGCGAGGACGTCTCCCCGCCCCTCAGCTGGCGGGGGGTGCCGCCAGGGGTGAAGAGCCTGGCGCTGATCGCCGACGATCCCGATGCGCCACGCAAAACCTGGGTGCACTGGGTAGCCTACAACCTGCCGGTTGGAAGCGGCGGACTGGCAGAGAACGTCCCGCCGGAGAAAACCATCGCCGGCGGCGGCCGGCAGGGTACCAGTGACTTCGGCCGGATCGGCTACGGTGGTCCGTGTCCGCCGAGCGGCACCCATCGCTACTTCTTCAAGCTCTACGCCCTCGATGCGGAACTCGGGCTGGCCCCCGGCGCCACCAAGGAGGAGTTGTTGCAGGCCATGGCGGGGCACGTGCTGGCCGAGGGGCAACTGATGGGACGCTACCGGAGGTAGAAATTGCCGGCCGACGACCTCAGGAAGCAGCTGCAATTCGACATCCTGCCGCAACCGGACGAAATCACCTGCGGCCCTACCTGCCTGCATGCCCTCTACGGCTATTACGGCGATGACCTCTCTCTCGATCAGGTCATTGCCGGGGTGCCGATGCTCGAAGGAGGCGGCACCCTGGCGGTGCTGCTCGCCTGCCACGCCTTGCGCCGCGGCTACCGGGCTTTGATCTACACCTACAAGCTGCAGCTCTTCGATCCGACCTGGCTGGCGGCCGGCGGGTCGGATCTGCGGGAGAAGCTGCGCCGGCAGATGGAATTCAAACACGACCCCAGGCTGCAGGCCGCCTCGCGGGCCTACCTGGAGTTTCTCGACCTGGGCGGCGAACTGCGTTTCGAGGACCTGACCACCGCCCTGATCCGCAAGTACCTGAACCGCTCGGTGCCGCTCATCACCGGCCTCTCCGCCACCTATCTCTATCGGACCCCCCGGGAGTTCGGGCCGAATGCCGACTACGACGACATCCGCGGCGAACCCTCAGGGCACTTCGTGGTGCTCTGCGGCTACGACCGTGAGGCGCGCACAGTGCGGGTCGCCGACCCGCTGCTGCCCAATCCGCTCGCACCGGCCCAGCTCTACGAAACCAGCATCGACCGGGTTCTCTGCGCCATCCTGCTCGGGGTGCTCACCTACGACGCCAACCTGCTGATCATCCAGCCGCGCCCGGAGCGCAAGGGACCGACCCATGCCGAGTCTCATCGTCGTTGACGATCCCGCCGACTGGCCGCTGGAACTCCCGGGGGCGGAGTTGGTGCCGGCGCGCACCTACCTGACCGACCGCCGCTATATCGGGCTGCGCGGGGCCAAGGTCTTCAACCTCTGCCGGTCCTACCGCTACCAGAGCCTCGGCTACTACGTCTCACTGCTGGCCGAAGCCAGGGGGCACAAGCCGCTGCCGAACGTGACCACGGTCCAGGACCTGAAGTCGCCGGCGATGGTCCGGGTCATTTCCGAGGAGCTCGACAAACTGGTGCAAAAGAGTCTGGCCCCCCTCCAGTCGAAGGAATTCGTCCTCTCCGTCTACTTCGGGCACAACCTCGCCAAACGCTATGACCAGCTCAGCCAGCACCTTTTCAAGCTCTTCCCGGCCCCCTTTCTGCGCTGCTCCTTCGTCTTCAGCGGCAAGCTCGGCAAGTGGATACTGCAGAGCCTGGGGCCGGTGGCCGCCAGCGAAATCCCCGCGGATCACCATCCCTTCGTGGTCGAGGTGGCCAGGGAATATTTCCAGGGACGCCGACGCACCGGGGGCCGAAAAACGGCGGCCCGTTACGACCTGGCGATTCTGGTGGCGCCCGGCGAGGCGGAACCCCCTTCCGACGAAAAGGCGCTGCAGCGCTTCATGCGGGCGGCCGAGGCGGTCGGTCTCGGCACCGAACTGGTGCAGAAGGAGGATTTCGGTCGCCTGGCCGAATTCGACGCCCTCTTCATTCGCGAGACGACCAGCGTCAATCATCACACCTACCGCTTCGCCCGCAAGGCCGTTGCCGAGGGGCTGGTGGTGGTCGACGATCCGGAATCGATTCTTAAATGCACCAACAAGGTCTTTCTCGCCGAACTGCTGGAACACAACAAGATTCCCACACCGAAAACCCTGATCGTCCATCGCGGCAACAAGGACTCCGTGCTGCTGCAACTGGGACTCCCCTGCATCCTCAAGCAGCCCGACAGCTCCTTCTCCCGCGGCGTGGTCAAGGTGGAGGATGAAGCGGGGCTGAAAGAGGCGGCGGCCCGGCTGCTGGAAAAATCGGAGTTGATCATCGCCCAGGAGTTCCTGCCGACCCCCTTCGACTGGCGGATTGGAATCTTCGACCGGCAGCCCCTCTACGCCTGCCGCTACTACATGGCCAGGCGGCACTGGCAGATCCTCAGACGCGACCCCGCCGGCCTGAAGACCGCCGAAGGGCGCTGCGACACCCTGCCGGTGGAGCACCTGCCGACGGCGGTGCTCAGGACCGCCCTGCGGGCGGCGAACCTGATCGGCGACGGCCTTTACGGAGTCGATCTCAAACAGGACGGGGAGAAGGTGTACGTGATCGAGGTCAACGACAACCCGAACATTGACGCCGGAGTGGAGGACAAGGTGCTCAAGGACGAGATCTATCTGCGCATCATGCGGGTCATGCTGGCGCGCATCGAGTTGCGCAAAGGAAGAGCGTTCGCATGAAGAAGGTGAGCCGCCTCGGATTGTTCGAGGGTTTCGGCATCGAGCTGGAATACATGCTGGTCGACGCCAAAAGCCTGGCCGTGCTGCCGGTTGCGGACCAGCTGCTGCGGGCGGTCGCCGGGGAGACGGTCGGCGAGGTGGAGATGGGGGAGCTCTGCTGGTCCAACGAACTGGTGCTGCACGTCATCGAACTCAAGACCAACGGTCCTTCTGCCTCCCTCTCCGGCCTGGTGCCGGTCTTCCACGCGCATCTGCAGCGCATCAACGCCCTGCTCGAACCCTTCGGGGGGAGACTGATGCCGGGCGCCATGCACCCGTGGATGGACCCGGTTCGCGAAACCTGCCTCTGGCCGCACGACAACAGCCCCATCTATGAAACCTACAATCGCATCTTCGGCTGCCGGGGACACGGCTGGGCCAATCTGCAGAGCGTCCACCTCAACCTCTCCTTCTCCGGCGACGAGCAGTTCGCCCGGCTGCACGCCGCCGTCCGTCTGCTGCTGCCCGTCTTGCCGGCGCTTGCCGCCAGCTCGCCGGTGATGGACGGGAAGGTGACGGGGTTGCTGGACAATCGCCTGGAGGTCTATCGGTTCAATCAGGACCGCATCCCCTCGGTCACCGGCCGGGTCATCCCGGAGCCGGTCTTCACCCGAGCCAACTATGAAGCGCAGATTCTGCGGATCCTCTACCGGGACATCGCACCGCACGACCCCGAAGGCATCCTGCAGGAAGAGTGGCTCAATTCCCGGGGAGCTATCGCCCGTTTCGAGCGCGACACCATCGAGATCCGCCTCCTCGACGTCCAGGAGTGTCCGGCCGCCGACCTGGCGGTCGCCGCCCTCATCGTCGCCGTGCTCAAGGCGCTCACCGAGGAGAGATGGGGCACCCTGGCCGAACAGCAGGGATGGGAGATCGCGCCGTTGGAGGCGATTCTGCTCGTCGCCATTCGCGACGGGGACGAGGCAATCATCGACGACCAGCGCTACCTGGCCGCTTTCGGCTTCCCCGGCAAGCGGGCCACCGCCGGTGAACTCTGGCGTTCCCTGGCGTCGCGCCTGCTATCGCCGGAAGAAGAAATCAGAGGTCCACTGACGACCATCCTGCAGCAGGGACCGCTGGCCCGACGGCTGCTGCACGCTCTTGGCCGGGCGCCATCGCCAGAGCGCCTCAGGGAAGTCTATCGGGAACTCTGTCACTGCCTGGCGGAGGGGAGGCTGTTCGGTGGCTGAGACTTACCGGATCATTCTCAGCTGCGAGCACGGCGGCCGCCGCATCCCGGCCCCTTACCGTCCGCTCTTTGCCGGACAGGACGAGTTGCTGGCCACCCATCGGGGCTACGACATCGGCATTCTCCCCTTCGCCCGATTCCTGGCCCGGGAACTCGAAGCCCCGTTGCATGCCGCCGAGGTCAGTCGCCTGCTGGTCGATCTGAACCGCTCCCGTCGCAGCCCGACCCTCTTTTCAGAGGTCACCCGGCAACTGCCGGCCGACGAACGCGAAGCGATTCTGCGCCGCTATTATGACTCCTATCGGGAGGCCGTGACGCAATCGGTGGCCGCAGGGCTCCGCAACGGGGGGGTCCTGCACCTGTCGGTCCACTCGTTTACCCCCGAACTGCGTGGAGTCGTTCGCCGGGCCGATATCGGTCTGCTTTACGCTCCCACTCAACCCGCCGAGGCCGAATTCTGTCGCCGCTGGCAGGCGACGGTCGCCTGCCTCGACCCCGCCCTGCGGGTGCGGCGCAACTACCCCTACCGTGGCGTCTCCGACTGCCTGGTTACCACTCTGCGGCGGCAGTTCGCCGGTGAGCGTTATCTCGGCGTCGAAATCGAAGTGAACCAGAAACTGCCGCTGGGCGAGCCGGGTCGGTGGCGTCACGTGCAGCGGGTGCTGCTTGATTCGCTGCGGGCTATCCTCGCACCGACTTGAGGTTTTACCCCCCGCTGCGCTCTGCAGACTTGATGATACCGTTACCCGCTCAGGGGTTCGGATGCAGGAGCCCGACGTACCTTTCCAACTCAGAGGAAAAGGTACTTTCCTCGGTAAACAGAATGGCCTTCAGTCCAGCGGCCTGCGCCCGCTCG
Source organism: Desulfuromonadales bacterium (assembly GCA_035620395.1). Lineage (NCBI taxonomy): Bacteria > Pseudomonadati > Thermodesulfobacteriota > Desulfuromonadia > Desulfuromonadales > Desulfuromonadales bacterium. The sequence goes on from DASPGW010000222.1 coordinate 8,493, forward strand.
ACGTTGCCGGGGTTGTCGTCGACGAACAGGGCCTCTCCGGGCGGGATGCCGAGGGCGCGGACCACGTCGGTGAAGAGGGAAGCGTCGCGTTTCCCCTTGCCGAGGTGGTAGCTGTTGAAGACGCGGTCGAATTCCCGGAAGAACCGATGGCGGGCCTCCAGGAGGTCGAGCCAGTCGGTCTGGTCGCTGACGATGATGGTCTGGCAGCCGCGACGGCGGAGCGTCCGCACCGTTTCCAGCATGCGTGGTCGCAGGTGAAAGCGATCGAGAATTTCAGCGGTATAGCTTGCCTCGTAGGGGGGCAGCCCGGTCCCCCGGCAAAGCATCCCCCAAAAGTCCATTTCATTCCCCCGGCCGGTGACATAACCCGACGCGTAGACTGCCTCGACCCCTTCCAGGTAGACCCTTTCCCGATCGAGGCCAAAGCGCTCGGCCAAGGCCTGCAACCCTTCCCGGAACCCCTCTTCGGCCAGCACACCGCCGAAATCGAAGAGAATCGCCCGGACCGCAGCAGTCCGGCTCTGAGTGTCATTGCTCACTGGCATGCTCCTTTTTAGCGCAGTGCCCTTGTCGGAGGGGCTGCCCCCCATTCCGCGGGGCAGGGTACAAGGCACTGCGGGTAGTGAAAACAGCAAAAAGCGGTAGACTGGAAAGCAAAAGACACTCTATGTTCAAAATTGCGGTGAAGATGCGAAAAGCCCTGCTTCTTTCAATTCTTTCGGTCTTTCTGCTGCTGCGGCTGGCGACGTCGCCGCTGTTCGGCCAAGAGTCGCCGGCGCAAAGCCAGGCCCCATATCCCGGAGTGGCCGAGGTCGTTCCTCGTGCCTCCCAGCTGGCCGAGGAAGGCCTGCTGGCCAGGGAAAGAATAGCCACGCTGAGCGATACCGCAACCGTGCGCGGGCAGCTCGATGCCACCCTGCAGCAATTGATCCGCATGGAGCCGCAGTTGACCGACGTCTCCGAACCGCTCGCCCGAGGCTTCGACGAGATGCGCGAGCTGCGCGGGCGCCTTGCGGACGAAAAGGGCAACCTGGAGAATAACCTCGATCGCCTCTCAGCCCGCCTGTCCGAGCTCGAGGAGATGGGAAAAAGCTGGAGAGCGAAAAAAGCCTTTTGGGAAAGCTGGCAAACTTCTTTGCAAGGGCCAGAGATTCGCGTGCCGTTGGAGGAGTTTCAGCAGGCGATCGGCACCATTGACGACGTGTTGCGCTCGGCCTCGATCGCTTCCGAACGGCTGGTGCAGTTGCAGAAAGATACCGCCGACCTTCAGGGCAAAACGGTGGATATGCTCAGCCGCATCGAGAGCCTTATCCGCGGGCAGACGTTCAGCAAGGTCAGTCATTCCTTCGCCAGCCGCGAATATCTCCAGCAGTTCGATGCCCGGCTCTGGTCACAGGTCAGGAGCGGGATCGCCGGAGTGGAAGGCATTTCCCCCGGATTTCTCCGGGATCAGGGCTGGATCGCCGTCCTGCAGATTCTTCTGGTATTCATTCTGGCCGGTTTCATCATCCACCACCGGCCCCGAGCCGAAGAGACCGAGGAGTGGCAGTTCATCCTGCACCACCCCTGGGCCACCGGCATTTTCGTCGCCTTCTCCACGCTCAGCCTCCTTTACTCCGAGGCTCCCGACCTCTGGCAGCTGTTACTCTGGCTTCCGGCGGCCTTTTCGGCTACCATCCTCATGTGCGCCCTGCTGAAAAACCCGCGCAAACGGTTCACGATCTGGTTGCTGGCCACCTTTTTCGTGCTGTCGCTGGCACTGCGCACCATTGCCCTGCCTCTGCCGCTCTATCGCCTGTACCTGGCACTGCTTTCCCTCGTCGGCGTACCGCTCTTTCTGCTTCTCGCCGCGAGCAACCAGCGCGCCCGCCAGGGCCAACTCACCGGCTTTACCGTGACCCTTCGAATCGGTGCGGCGGTTCTGCTGGCAGCGTTTCTGGCACAGTTCGCCGGGTACAGCACGCTTTCGTTCCGACTGATCGAATCCTCGCTCAAGACGGTAATCCTCGGCCTGTTCGCCTTCATGACCGTCAAACTTGGGCAAGGGGCGATTGACTTCATTCTGGATCAGCAGTTCTTCCGGCGCTGGCGCTTCTTTCGGCGTTTCGGCAGCGAACTGACGACCCGCCTGAAAAACGTTTTTCTGGCGCTGATTGTGGCCTTCACATCGCTCTACCTGTTGGAGGCCTGGTACATTTTCGACTCCCTGGCGGAAGCCTGGTCGAAGCTGCTCAGCCTCAGCCTGACCATCGCAGAAGTCAGCATCTCCGTAGAAAAGGTACTGGTAGTCGGCCTGGTCCTTTACCTTTCCATCATCGCCTCCTGGACCATTCGGAACATTCTGGAGGCTGAATTCTTCCCGCGGCGGCGTTTTGATCGGGGCGTCCGTGATGCGATCAAGAAACTGCTGCACTACAGCCTGGTCCTGATCGGCTTTCTCCTGGCCATGAGTTTGGTCGGGGTGGAGCTGAAGAACTTCGCGGTGCTGGCGGGGGCGTTCGGCATTGGCATCGGTTTCGGCCTGCAGAACATCGTCAATAATTTCGTCAGCGGCCTCATCCTGCTCTTTGAGCGGCCGATCAAGGTGGGAGACATGATCGTTGTCGACAACGAGTGGGGAACGGTGCGTAAGATCGGGCTGCGCTCCACCGTGGTGACGACCCTCGAAGAGTCGGAGATTATCGTTCCCAACTCCGTTCTGGTGGCCGAGAAGGTGACCAACTGGTCCCTCACCTCCACCCTCTGCCGGGTGGCCATCCCGGTCGGCGTCGCCTACGGCAGCGACGTGCCGCTGGTCCTCAGGATTCTGGTTGAGGCGGGCAAGGAAAATGCTGCCGTTCTCGATGATCCGGAGCCATCGCCGCTGTTCAGGGGGTTCGGCGACAGCTCTCTCGATTTTGAGCTGCGCGTATGGATTTCCGATGTTCGCGACCGCTTTCGGGTGCGCAGCGAGATCTGTCAGTACATCGATCGCCGTTTCCGGGAAGAAGGTGTGGAGATCCCCTTTCCGCAGCGCGACCTGCATCTGCGTTCGGTGGATGCGGAAGTCATCCGCGATCTCGGCAATCAACCCCCAGGCAAAAATTCTGCCCCGTCGTCGAGATTCATTTCCACTGGCGAGAAGGGAAAAGATAAACGACCGGCCCAAAAGATTGCGACCGGTCGTGCGAAAAATGGGGCCTCCCGAGAAGATTAATTCGGCTGCCTTTTCCCAGCCGGTTGCCTAAATCGGATGTTCAGCGAATTATCCCCACATCTGCATCAGTTTCTTGCGTTGCTTGTCCAGACTCTTCTGTCCCTGTTCGATTGAGTCGAGCAGATGCCGGCGCCAATCGTCGGCTACCTCGCCCCCCCGTTTGCCCAGTTCGGAAGTCTTTTCGCCCAGTTCTTCCGCCATGTCGGTCACAGCATGAGCGGCGTCCCGGATCATTTCTTCTGTCTCGTTCCTGACCTTTTTCGCATACCTGGAAATCTGCTTGCGGGTCCGCTCGCCTGACTGGGGTGCGTATAAAAGGGCGAGCCCCGCCCCGATGACTCCGCCTGCCAAAAGCATCATTGCTCCCACTACGGCACTGTTGTTTCTTTCAGCCATGATACCCTCCTTAAGTTGATTGATGCCCAATTTGAATCTAGCATAAATCCCGGTGCCTGCAAGGGGCGGCAATGGAGACTTGAGGCATGGAATGAATCGTGCTATTTTCCTCTGCGCATACCGCCAAGGGGGATGAAAACGATGAAAATGAAACCAACGGTGATGGTCCTGGGAACCGGCCGCGCCGTTCCTGACAAGGTGCTGACCAACACCGATCTGGAGAAGATGGTCGACACCACGGATCGCTGGATTGTCGAGCGCACCGGCATTCGTGAACGGCGGGTGGTGGAGCCGGGAGTGCCACTCTCCGAACTGGCAACCCGGGCGGCGCTGGCTGCCCTTGAAGATGCCGGCCTTTCGGCCGCGGACATCGACCTGATCATTGTCGGCACCGTCACCGGCGACATGAAGTTTCCGGCGACGGCCTGTATCATTCAGGACCGGCTTGGCGCCGAAAAGGCCGTAGCCTTCGACCTGTCGGCCGCCTGTTCGGGATTTCTCTACAGCCTGCAGGTCGCTACCGGGCTAATGTCCACTGCCGGCTACCGTCATGCACTGATTATTGGTGGCGACGTGCTTACCTCCATGGTCGACTGGGATGACCGCGACACCTGCATCCTTTTCGGTGACGGCGCCGGTGCCGCGGTGCTTGGACCCGCTGTTGGCGATCGGGGCCTGCTTGCGACCTACATGCGAAGCAACGGTGCTCACTACCAGCTTCTCTATAATCCTGGCTGCGGCAGTCTGCATCCCCCCACTCCACAGAATGTTCAGGAGAAAGTTCATACCATTCGCATGGAAGGTCGCGATGTCTTTCGCCACGCCGTGCTGGCCATGACCGAGGCGCTGCAGGAGGTGCTTTCCCGTACGGGCATGTCGGTCGACGCTCTCGACCTGCTTATCCCCCATCAGGCTAACCTGCGCATCATCGAAGCCGTCGCCAAGCGTTTCGGCACCTCACTCGACAAGGTTTATGTCAATGTCGACCGGTTCGGGAACACCTCGGCCGGTTCGATTCCCATTGCCCTGGACGAAGCCCGCCGCTGCGGTCGTATCGGCGATGGCGATACCGTCGGTCTGGTGACCTTCGGCGCCGGCTTCACCTGGGCCGCAGGCATTCTGCGGCTTTAAGCCGCCGGCATCGTCTTCGATTCCTTCACAGGAGTAATAATTTTTCGTTCCCTTGATCTTTCCTTTTCGCGCGCTACAATCAAAACAAAGGGAAAGGAGGATTCGGGAGATCGAAAATACATTATTAGTAAAAGCAGAAACCGGCCCCTGAGTGGGGTATTAATCGCCCTGCCCCGCAGAGCGAAGACGCCGGAAAAAGAATTAAGAGCAAGCGATATCCGGCCGACAAAAAAAGACCCTTCGCAACGGATGCGAAGGGTCTTTTGGCTTTTAAGGGACAGGCGCGGGAAATCGGCAGGCCGCTGAAACCGTCGTCACTCCCCGCCGTAGAGGGTTTTCAGGATGGCGGGATCTTTTTCGTCCTCAGCCAGCACGATGTGACAAGTTTCACAATCCATGGAGATCGTCGCGCCGTTTGCCGTTTCATGCGATTCGTCATGACAGCGGAAACAGCCGGGATTCTCCATGTGCCCGATATGGTTCGGGTAGGTATTCCATTCGATCTTCATCTCCGGAAAGACATTGCCGCTGTAAGCGTCCTGTACGCCGGTGATGGCACGATCGAGCAAGGCACGCTGCTGCTGGACGAGTTGCGGATAGTTCTTCTGATACCAGCCGGTCAGGTCGGTGGCAATCGCCGTTCTCGCCTCCTGCTGGCTTGCATATTTCTTCAGAACCACTTCCATTGCCTGCCTCTTGATGAACGGCAGTTCGCGAGGGATATCGCCGGAAAGGATCTTGTTGTCCAGCGCCCGTTCGGGGGGGAGATAAATGTGGGAGGGACGGTTGTGGCAGTCGATGCAGTCCATGACGCGTATTTCGACCGCCGGCCCGGCTTTCTGCAGGACTGCCTCGGCATCAGTGGTGCGGAACACGACGGCGGCGCCGTCCTTGCTGGCCAGAGTCGCTTCGGGGATGGTCATGCGTGAGTGGTCGGTGGCCTTGTAGGTGATCTGGTTTTCGGGTGCGACGTGCCAGTGGATACCATGGGAACTGACCGTCCGGTCACCGGCGCTGCCGATTTTCATCAACAGGACTGTCTGCACATGGGTGTTCTCCTCGTCGGGGAGAAACTTGTCCCTGACGACAAGCTTGTTGCCGATGAACTTCTCCGGACGATGGCACTCTTCGCAGGTGTCGCGGGCCGGACGTAAGCCATGGACAGGTGTTTCGATCGGGCGGCTGTAGGTTTCCAAAGCTACGGCAGCAAGCTGGCGGGCGCCGGAAATCTTCGATTTGGCGAACCAGGTGGCGCCGGTACCGATATGACACTCAACACAGGAGACCCGCGAGTGGGGAGAATTTTTATAGGCGGTGAATTCGGGATTCATGACCGTGTGGCAGAACTGGCCGCAGAAGCCGATTGATTCCATGTAGTGGTAGCCGCTGTAGCCAAGCAGGGCAAAAATAAAAAAGTTGAGACAGGTCAGAAAGACCGCCAGAAAAACCAGCCCGCGCAGACGATTGAAGCGAGTCGCTTCGGTAAAGTGCTCCCGCAGATATTCGAGGGTGAACAGGCCGACCTCTTCTTTCCCCTTGAAAAAGAAAAGGCCGAGAAATACCAGTACCAGCCCCAAAGCGAAAAGCGGGCCCATAACCATGTAGATAATGGCCCCGAAGTAAGGATTATCGATCCAAGCCATCATGTCGATGACGATAAAGCCGAGCAGAAGCGGGAACATGACCGTGCACAACATGGCCCCGATCAGCGAAACCCGACTTCTGGTGATCCCCTTCAAGAAGGCCTTGACGATGTCCGTTAACCTCACCATTTCATTTCTCCTTTGCCATTCAATCAAAGCCGCTAGCGGGGGTTCCGATCGGCCAGACGCTGCAGTAGAAGCAGCGTATTTGCCAAGGTGGGATGGTTCGTTACATAAACATACCTAATGTGCGAGAACTTATCAAAAAAGTACCCATGTTTATACTAAAAAATTATTAACGTGATAGTCGGCAACAAGTCCTGAGCCCGTGCGCCCAACGTTCTGCTTTGTTGCCCCTCGCAGTTTTTTTGGTGGGTGAAGCAGGTCTGGCCAAAGGCCAGCCAGGGAGCCATAACGAGGGCACTCCAGCCGATAAGCTTGAATTAATAAAATGATTAATCTTGCGGAGCATGAGTGCCGCAATGCGATGGGTAGCGAGGTTGACAGATCAGGTTAATCCTTTAATTCTTTAGGGCACTTAGACGATTTCCGCTTTTTTTTCAAGCAGGTAAGAAAAAATTAGTTTACAAATTTAAATTAAATCAGTACAATTAATCCAAACAAAGAGAACAGCAGGCCAGGAACTAGACCAACCCCAAACAAGGCAGGTGACTTATGAAAACAGCGAACGGTTTCCTTGAGATGGCAAAGTCCGGTTACGTCATTGCTCTTCTTGTGGCTCTGGGCGTATTTGCGGCGATTACCGCGGTCCTCGTTGCCTGGCCGGCACTGGCCTATATCGGTTCGAAGTTGATGTAACAGTGGGTCCAACGATCAGGCCTTCAGCAGACTGAACACCTATCAACCCCTCAACGCGGCAGGTGACTTATGAAAGCAGCCAGCAATTTTTCCGAAGTGGTAAAATCCGGTTACGTCATTTCTCTTCTGGTCGGGCTCGGCGTTTTTGCCTCGGTATCGGCAGTCCTCATTGCCTGGCCGGCCTTGGCTTACCTTGGCTCCAAGTTGATGTAACACCCTGAATCAGCAGCAGCAAATCTATAAGTCGAACACATATCAACCCTTCAACGCGGCAGGTGACTTATGAAAGCAGCCAGCAATTTTTCCGAAGCGGCAAAATCCGGTTACGTCATTTCTCTTCTGGTCGGGCTCGGCGTTTTTGCCTCGGTATCAGCAGTTCTGATTGCCTGGCCGGCTCTGGCTTATCTCGGCTCCAAGCTGATGTAGAGGGTGTTGCGCTAACAGCCACAGATTTTTGACTGGGTCAGCGCCACTCCCGGAACCCGGCAATTAAGCCAGTAGAAAATGTGAAACATGGCTCAGTAGGCCATGCACAGCACAGCACGATCAGCCACAAAAAAAGCGCCCGAACGGGCGCTTTTTTTGTGGCTGATGGCCATCTGTCACTTCGCGGGTCGCAACTCCAGGAATTTTCCGGTGCCGAGAGCCGCTTGGTTGGCAGAAATGCCAACCCGATCAGGGTTAATGGGATTTATCCTCCAGAAAGGCGGGAAAGATCATGTTGATGAAATAAAAAATGATGAAAGGTGCGGACAGAACTAGCAGGCTGCCGCCCAACCCTTCCTTAAAGGTTTCCATGTCATGCGGAATGATCGGCAGATGGTAGTGCATGAAACCGGCAAATGAGAGGGAGAAGGCCTGCCCCCCGATGACGACATTCCAGCGCATCATGAATACGCCGAACAGCACCAGTACGCAGGCGACACAGGCTCGGCGGGTGGTAAGTCCCGGAATCAACAACAGCAGAAAAGGAAGAACATTGCCGATGCCGTACTGCATGATGAAGATTTTTGTAAAGTCGTGCTCATAGATGACGTCACGCAATATATCCCATGACTTGACCGCCGTGTAGCCGCGGAAAATGATGTCGAGCAGTTCCAGGGTGATGGCCAGAGTCATGAAGATCAGCAGGTATTTGGAGGTCATCTTGACCTCATGGGTTTGCACGCTGCGCAGGTGGTCGGCACTCAGGTCCGTGGTGCCGACGAGCCGATCTGGGAGCAGGAAGTTTTTATTGCGCTTGGCGGCCCATTTGCGGATCTCCATGAAGACGGCGTAGCTGATGATGCAGAGGGCGATCCCCGAGACAACTGCCGAACAGATGAAAATCACCGGCATCAGTGGTGTCATCCAGAGGGCATTGGCCTTGACTGAGCCGAAAATGAAACCGGCGTAGCCGTGCAGAAAGCAGGCGACCGGAATGCCGAGGCCGGCCAGAAACTTGACCGCTTTGTGGTCGGCGTGCAGCGCTTCCTCGCTGAGATCGCGAGCGCCCAGGGAAATGAGCTTGTAGATCAGCAGCAGCAGACTGTCGATGCTTCCGCGGTCGGCCTTGTTCTCCAGGCGCTGGATCGACTCGACGATGAACTGGCGGTACACGAACCATATCTCGGCGCCGACGATGCAGGCGTAAGTCATGAAGACGATGCCGAAGGCAGAAATCGCCGAGGTGAAATGGGGCGTCATCATCACGTTGATACCACGCTGCGGCTGCTGCAAATGCAGCATTAGCGGCATCATTGCCACCGGCAGCAGGGCGAAGGAAAAAACCAGGGCAAACCGGGCAATCTCCTTGAGCTTCTCCACGCCGAAAACGTGGTAGAGGGAGGAGAGAACAAAGGCGCCGGCGACCAGGCCGGTCATATAGGGGTAGAGGACGATCTGGATCGACCAGTAGACGTATTCGTTGGGCAGAACGAACAGGTCCTTTACGGTCCAGGCTTCGCCGTGAACAACCATCTGGGCCAGAGATTCAACCATGACTAGCGCACCTCCTTGTTCAGGCCGATGTAGAAGACATGAGGTTTGGTGCCGTATTCGTCACGCAGCACGCCAACGCGCTGGTTGAGAATCACCTGCGCGACCGGGTCTTTCGGGTCTCGCAGATTGCCGATTTTCCGGGCGCTGAAGGGGCAGGCCTGGACACAGGCGGTCTTCTTCCCCTGCGTGATGCGATGGTAGCAGAAGTTGCATTTCTCGGCGACCTTCTCCTTGGGATGGAAGAAGCGGACGCCGTAGGGGCAGCCCATGATGCAATAGCCGCAGCCGATGCACCACTTGCGATCGACCAGCACGACGCCGTCGGCTGCCTGGTAGGTGGCACCGACCGGACAGACCTGGACACAGGGCGGGTTTTCGCACTGGTTGCACAGCTTGGGCACAAAGAAGGCCTGCGCGATTTCCTCATCGGCCACCTCCAGCATGCCCGATTTATTCTGGTCTATTTTATTGCTGGTGAAGCCGTTGAGGGCACCTTTGGGTGAATCCATTACGACGTCCCCATCCTTCTTGATGACGTAACGCTCGACCCAGGTTCGGGTGACGTTGGCCTGGAGGGGGATGTCGTTCTCGATCTTGCAGGCTTTGACGCAGAAGCCGCAGCCGACGCACTTGTGCGTGTCGACCAGAAAAGCCCAGCGCACCTCCGGCCGGGAAGCGAGCACCGCTTTGGGGTCGAGCCACTCCAGAGCCGACATGGAGACCCCGGCTCCGGAGATGAAGACGAGAGAGTTTTTCAAAAAGTCACGCCTCTTCATGGTTACATCTCCTCCAGGCTCGGGTTGTGCGGGTTGTGACATTCGCTGCACTCAACCCCCGCATTGTGTGCGCTGGGGTCGATGCCGGGGATGGCGCTGCGGCCGCTGGAAGGTGTAAAGAGCTGGGCGTGGCACCTGATGCAGAGTTCACGACTGCGGTCGATGGCGAGTTTTTCCGGGTTCTCGGGGTGACCAAAGGCGGCGCCGTGGCAGTTCTCGCAGGGAATCATCTCATGCCCTGAAGCGGCCAACTCCGCGCTCCTGTCGTCATGACATTCACTGCAGTAAGCGCTGTCCTTGTACTTGGCAGGGAAGTCTTTCCATTCCTGCTCGTTGCTCAGACGGTGGAAGCCGAACATGTACCCCCGTTCGTAGGTGCCAAAATCATCGGGAACATAAAGCGTCCGGAACAGCAGAATCAGGACGACCAGACCGATGACCACAAAGAGTGGGCGCCAGACATGACTTTTCACGCGCAATTCCCCTTTCGGCTGA
>DASPGW010000223.1 GCA_035620395.1 Desulfuromonadales bacterium
GACGCCGATGGAGAAAGAGGGGCTGGTCGACCGCAGCCGTCTGCTCGACATTCAGGGCCGCTCCCGTCGCCGCCAGGCAGAGTTTGCCGAAGCCTGGGGGTTGACCGACTACCCTCCTTCCGGCGGCGGCTGCCTGCTCACCGAAAAGTCCTTCTCGGGTCGGCTGCGGGACCTCTTTGCGCACCAGCCGGGGGCGACCGTCACCGACGTCGAGCTGCTCAAGCTCGGCCGGCAGTTCCGCCTCTCGCCCAACGCCCGGCTGACCCTCGGCCGCGACCAGGGGAGCAATGAAAAAATCAAGGGGATCGCCAGGCCGACCGACATTCTGCTGCGCTCCGTCTCCTTCACCGGGCCCCTGGGTCTGGTCAGCGGCCGGCCCGAGGCCGCCGACCTGGAGTTGGCCGCCGCCATTGTCGCCGCCTACGGCAAGGGACAGGACGAGCCGCAGGTCGACATCCTCCTGCTGCAGGGCGACGAGCAACTCCGGCAGACGGTGGCTCCCCGGCCCCGGAAGGCCATCCAGGACCTGCGCATCGACTGACCGGCGGCCTGTTTCACGGCGCCAACGCAAAGAGCCCCCCGGCGAACGGCCGGGGGGCTCTTTGCGTTTGTTGCCGGAACGGGCAGGTCGGCTTACATCATGCCGCCCATGCCGCCCATGCCGCCCATGCCGCCGGGCATAGCCGGCATGGCCTCTTCCTTCTTCGGCGCGTCGGCCACGCAGGCCTCGGTGGTCAGCATCAGGCCGGCCACGGAGGCGGCGTTCTGCAGGGCGCTGCGGGTGACCTTGGTCGGGTCGATGATGCCGGCGGCCAGCATGTCGCCATAGGTGTCGGCGGCGGCATCGAAGCCGAAGGACCCTTTGTTGTTGATAACCTTGTCCACCACGATAGAGCCTTCATGGCCGGCATTGTTGGCGATCTGCCGCAGCGGCTCCTCGAGAGCGCGCTTGACGATGTTGACGCCGAACTGCTGCTCGCCGCCGAGTTTCATTTTTTCCAGGGCGGGGATGCAGCGCACCAGGGCGACGCCGCCGCCGGGGACGATTCCCTCCTCGACAGCCGCGCGGGTAGCGTGCAGGGCGTCCTCGACGCGGGCCTTCTTCTCCTTCATTTCGGTTTCGGTGGCAGCCCCGACCTTGACCACGGCGACGCCGCCGACCAGCTTGGCCAGGCGCTCCTGGAGCTTCTCACGGTCGTAGTCGCTCTTGGTCTCGTCGATCTGGGCGCGGATCTGCTTGACGCGGCCCTGGATGTCAGCTTCCTTGCCGGCGCCGTCGATGATGGTGGTGTTCTCCTTGTCGATGACGATGCGCTTGGCGCGGCCGAGCATGTCGAGGGTGGCGTTCTCCAGTTTGAAGCCGATCTCTTCGGAGATCACCTTGCCGCCGGTGAGGACGGCGATGTCTTCGAGCATCGCCTTGCGCCGGTCACCGAAGCCGGGGGCCTTGACGGCGGCCACGTTCAGGGTGCCGCGCAGCTTGTTGACCACCAGGGTGGCCAGCGCCTCGCCTTCGACGTCTTCGGCGATGATCAGCAGGGGACGGCCCTGCTTGGCCACCGGCTCGAGGACCGGCAGCAGATCGCGCATGTTGCTGATCTTCTTGTCGTGAATGAGGATCAGGGCGTCCTCGATGACCGTCTCCATCCGCTCGGCGTCGGTCACGAAGTAGGGGGAGAGATAACCGCGGTCGAACTGCATCCCCTCGACGGTCTCCAGGGTGGTTTCCATCGCCTTGGCTTCCTCGACGGTGATTACCCCTTCCTTGCCGACCTTTTCCATCGCCTGGGCGAGAATGTCGCCGATGGTCTTGTCGCTGTTGGCGGAGATGGTGCCGACCTGGGCGATCTCCTTGTGGTCCTTGATCGGCTTGGAGAGTTCCTTCAGCGCGGCGACGGCGGCCTCGACGGCCTTGTCGACGCCCCGTTTGATCTCCATCGGATTGTGGCCGGCGGTCACCAGCTTGATCCCTTCGCGGTAGATCGCCTGGGCCAGAACCGTAGCGGTGGTGGTGCCGTCACCGGCGATGTCGGAGGTCTTGGAAGCGACTTCCTTGACCAACTGGGCGCCCATGTTCTCGAACTTGTCCTCCAGTTCGATCTCCTTGGCGACGGTGACGCCGTCCTTGGTGATCAGCGGAGCGCCGAAGGATTTGTCGAGAATGACGTTGCGGCCCTTGGGACCGAGGGTTACCTTGACCGCGTCGGCCAGGGCATTGACCCCTTTGAGGATTTTGCTGCGGGCATCCTGCCCGAATTTGATTTCTTTGGCTGCCATGGTGCTATGTCCTCCTTGTCAGATTGGTGAATGGATTACTTTTCGATTACACCGAGGACGTCGTCCTCGCGCATCATCAGATACTCTTTGCCTTCGATCTTGATCTCGGTGCCGGCGTACTTGCCGAAGAGGATCCGGTCCCCCACCTTGACGTCCATCCCCAGCTGCTTGCCGTCCTCGGTCGTCTTCCCCTTGCCGACGGCGATGACCTTGCCCTGCTGGGGTTTCTCCTTGGCGGTGTCGGGGATGATGAGGCCCCCTGCGGTCTTGGTCTCTTCCTCTACCCTTTCGACGATGATGCGATCATGCAACGGTCTGATGTTCATGGTTCAGTTCTCCTTTCGTGATGGAACGGAATGTGTCGGGAGCAACTCCCTGTCAAAGTCCTCTGAAAACAAAACAAGGCGCCAGATCCGATTTCACGGCAACGAACCGGGCCCCTTGTCAGGGGTATTGTTAGCACTCCCGCGACGAGAGTGCTAACAGCAGGCCTAAATATAGTCAGCCCGGCAGGAAAGTCAAGGGGGATTAGCGAAAAAATTTCGATCCTTCAGGGAATAGGGGGACGGACGGGGGGAATATTTTGTAGGGGCCGGTCGCTGGCCGAAGAAACTGGATGCGGACGCAGTCCGCTCACCATTTGCGCTTCTCCATCTCCTGCCGGAAGTACTTGTCGTAGAGGATCTGCCATTCGCGGCTGCCGACGACTTTCTGCTGCCGCCGCAACTGCTCCCGCACCCGGGAATCGACCTCGTCATCGACCGACAGCAGGCGGGTGAGGGACTCCTTGGCCGTGCGCAGGGCCTCCACCTCGTCCCGGTAGTCGAGCAGGTCGTCGCGCCACAGCCCGTCGACGACCAGGTGGGCCAGGTGCGAGATGC
>DASPGW010000224.1 GCA_035620395.1 Desulfuromonadales bacterium
CCCGTGGAAGTTCAAGATGGGGGTCTCGGGCTGCATGAACGACTGCGGCGAGGTCTGCATCAAGGACGTGGGGCTGATCGGTACCCCCAAGGGATGGAACGTGATGGTTGGCGGCAACGGCGGCAGTCAGCCGCGCCTGTCGGTCAGGCTGCTCGAGCATGTGCCGAGCGACGCGGAGGCGCTTGCGATTGTCGGCCACATCATCCAGTGGTTCAAGGCCAGGGACCGTCGCTGTCGCCTCGGCAAGCTCGTTGAAGAGATGGGGGTGGAGGCTTTCCGGCAGGAGGTTCTGGGGGGGTAGGGGCACCCCTTGCGCCTGCGCGTTGAAGCGATTCGGCGCACAAACGTGGGTGCCCTGCCGTGGGCAGGCCCACGGCCTGCTCCCTACGCTTTTTCGTTCGTTTCCCGCACGAATTTGTATCCACGCCCGCGCACCGTCAGAAAATGGACCGGCCGGGCCGGGTCGGTCTCGAAATACTTGCGAAGACGGACGATGAAATTGTCGAGCGTGCGGGTCTCGGTGTCCGGTGCCATCCCCCAGACCGATTCGAGCAGCTCGGTGCGGGAGAGGATTTCCCCTTCCCTCTGGAAGAAAAGGCGCAGCATCCGTATTTCCAGCTCGGTCAGAGCAATTTGCCCCTGCGGGGTTTGTGCCCATCCTTCCTTCAGGGCCACCTCATTGCCGCCGAAGGCATAATGTCCTACACGGACCGCGTTCGGCCGGTACCAGGCCGAGCGCCGCAGCATCCCCTTGACCCGCAGCAGGAACTCTTCCAGGCTGAACGGCTTGGTCATGTAGTCGTCGGCGCCCGCGGCCAGGCCCTTCACCCGGTCTTCCTCATGACCGCGGGCGGTGAGAATCAGGATCGGCAGCCGCGGGTCCTGCCGGCGCAGTCGGCGGCAGACTTCGATCCCTGAAATTCCGGGGAGCATCAGGTCGAGGACGACCAGCGCGAATGTCTCCTCCCTGGACTGCTTCAGAGCCTCCTCTCCGGTGACGGCGTGGGTCACCCGGTACCCTTCCTCCTCCAGGTTGTAGACGAGGCCGCGGGCGATGCTCGGCTCGTCCTCCACCAGCAGAATGCCCACCTTCGTCATGCCGTCTTCTCTCCTTCGTCAGCCGCGCAGAGCGGCAGCAGGATGTGGAAGGTGGTCCCCTTTCCGGCTCCTTCGCTCTCCGCCCAGACCTTGCCCTGATGCAGCCGGACGATGGCCCGGACGATGAACAGTCCCAGCCCCGAGCCGCGGATGTTTTCGTCGGAGCGGCGCACCCGGTAGAACATCTGGAAGACCTTCTTCTGCTCCCTTTTTTCGAGTCCCCGCCCCCGGTCGGTAAAGCTGAGGTGGGCGAAGTCTTTCTCCCCTTGCAGGCCGATGGTGATCACCGGCGGGCCGGAGCTGTAGAGGAGGGCGTTCTCCAACAGGTTGCGGAAGACCGTCTCCATGGCTTCAGGGTCAATGCGGGCGTGCAGGCCCGGGGTGATTGCGAGTTCCATTTTGGCCGCTTGCGGCAGGGCATATTGCCGGGGGCGGAAGTAGTGGGTGACGAAGGCCGAGAGGTCGACCGGGCGCAGGGAGAGTTTCATCCCTTTCTGCTCCAGGCGGCTGGCGGCGAGCAGGTTGTCGATCAGGCCGCCGAGCCGGTCGGTGTCGGCCAGCATGGTATCGATGAAGATGTCCATCTTCTGGGCTGGAGGTCGGCGGCGGCGGATGGTTTCGAGGTGCAGCTGCAGCGAGGCGAGGGGAGATTTGAGCTCGTGGGATACCTGGGCGATGAAGTCGCGCTGGGCCCGATACAGGGCGGCCTGCCGCTGCCAGTAAAGAAAGATGACGTAGACCCCGGCCAGGATAGCCGCCAGCAGCACCAGTCCTTCGACCAGAATGATCCAGTCGGCGCCCCGCTGGGCGAGTTCGGGGCTGTAGCGCTCGGCCAGAGTGCGTAACTGGCGATGTTTTCCCATGAACCAGTAGATCCAGAAGATCACCACCAGCAGCCAGACCAACTGGATGCCGATGAACGCGAAGATGGGATTGATGAAGCGGCGGAAGAGTTTCATGCATTCTGTTTACCATCGTGAAGCACGGCGGACAAGGCAAATCTTGGAGAAAGCCGGTCTGATTTTGTCAGCGTGAGGTTCCACTGCCCGGGTCCTTGTCGGTGTCATCCCATGCAGGCCTGTGCCCCACCTGAAGACGATTAAAAGCCGGAATTTTGCCGAAGCAGAGTGTCTGGCCGGCACCTGGTTTTGCCGCTTTTTCCTCAGGTTTTGAACTTTTACACAACTATTACGTTCGTTTGGCCGGGGCTCTGCTATCCTCGCAAGGTATGAACAAAGCATTCCGTTTGCCAGCCAAGGAGCATTCGATGAAACAGCTGACCATCGGCCAACATACCGTTCCCTTTCCCCTGATCCAGGGGGGGATGGGGGTGCGCATCTCCGGCGGCCGGCTGGCCGGCCATGTGGCTCGTTGCGGCGGCATCGGGTTGATAGCCACGGCCGGCATTGGCCTGAACAGCCCCCACTATGATGGCAAGAATTTCTTCACCGCCGACCCCCTGGCGCTCAGGGACGAGATCGCCAAGGCCTATGCCATCGCCCCGGATGGCGTGGTCGGCACCAACTGCATGGTGGCGGTGACCAACTTCGATACCATGGTGCGCGCCTCCTGCGAGGCAGGGGTCAAGGTGATCGTCAGCGGCGCCGGCCTGCCCCTCAATCTCCCCGAATTGACCGCCGACTTTCCCGAGGTGGCCCTGGTGCCGATCGTTTCCTCGGTCAAGGCGGCGGAACTGATCGCCCGCAAGTGGCACAAGGGCTGGGGGCGGCTCCCCGACGCGGTGGTGGTCGAGGATCCCGACACCGCCGGTGGCCACCTCGGCGAGAAGCTGGAGAACATCGGTAGCGGTGCCTACGACCAGTACGCCACGGTACGCGGGGTCAAGGAGTACTTCCGGCAGGAGTGGCAGGCCGAAGTCCCGGTGATCGCCGCCGGCGGGATCTGGGATCGCGCCGATCTGCTGCATGCCCTGGCCGAAGGGGCGGATGGCGTGCAGATGGCGAGCCGCTTCGTCTGTACCGAGGAGTGCGACGCCGCCGACGCCTTCAAGCAGAGCTACCTCGACTGCACCCGCGAGGATATCGGTCTGATCATGAGCCCGGCAGGGCTTCCTGGCCGGGCGATCAAGTCGAACATTGAAAAAGTCCGTCAACGTGATCTCGACCTGGGTGTGACCTGTCCCTCGGGCTGCCTGAAAAAATGTACCTACAAGGCCGGGCAGGAACGCTTCTGCATCGTTCACGCCCTTGACCGGGCGCAGCGTGGCGACGTCGAAACCGGACTGGTCTTCTGCGGCAGCAACGCCTGGAAGGCCGATCGCATCACCACCGTGCAGGCCATCTTCGACGAACTCTTCGCTCTGGCGGACGGCGTCACGCGCAGTGAGGCGGTCAACGGCTGAGCCTCATCAGGATACGAAAACAGGAAAGGCGGGCCGCTTGGCCCGCCTTTCCTGTTTTCGGCTGCAAGGATGTGCCTAGAAGCGCACGAACGCCCCGGCGTAGGGGCCGGCGAAGGTGGCGTCGATGAGGAGGTCGTTCTCGTCGATGTCGAGGTCGAGGTGGCGGTAGCCGCCGAAGACGCCGACGAAGGGGAGGGGGGAGAACTCGACCTGGGCATCGGCGTCGAGGAAGGAGTTGCCGCTGACCTCGAGGTATCCCACCCGGCCGATCACGGCAACGAAGTCGCCCAGGCCGACGCGGGCTCGGGCACCGATGGTCGGCACCGGCGCCGTTCCGGAGGCCTCCTCGCGGATAGCCGGATTCTGCTGGTCCGCAACGGACACCTCGCCGTCGACGATCTTGACCGAGAGCTCCGGGCCGAACTGGAAGCGCACCGGCGCGTCGTCGATGTTGACGATGTGCCAGGCCAGCGCCAGGTCGTAGAGGTCGACATCCATCTCCCCTTTGACAGTCCTGCCGGCCGCGAAGACCTCATTCTCGAAGACAATGCGGTTAGGCAGGGTCGAGGTGCCGTCGAATTTGAGCGGGAGGTAGCCGGCCGCGAGGCGGAAGGAGCCGAGCTGCAGGGCCGCCTCGGCCATCACCTTGCTCTTGTCGCCAAAGTCGAGGTCGTCCTCGAGGTCGATCTTGGTTGGGATTTCGGCAGGAATGGTCGTATCCCCGGAGGCGAAGCTCCCTTCGGGACTGAGATTGATGACGCCGACCTTGAGTGAAACCAGTTCATCTGCCATGGCTTGCAGCGGAAAGACCAGAGCCAGGGCCAGCAGCAAAAACATGTGGGGAAATCTCTTCATCTTCATGGAAACCTCCTGGGTTAATGTGGGGGGCAAAGCCCCACGGACGAAATCGACAGTAAGCAATCATGGTGCCAGATTATCGCTGCGGAGAATTGGCAAGCAACCGGGGACAAGTATAGCAGAGAGCGGCTGCTTTGAAGGCAACGGGACACAAAAATAATCGTTGCCCAGCAGATGCCGTGTCACTCCGTCTGCGTCCTGCCTTTGAGGAGACCGCGCCTGGTTTGAATTGCGGGACCGCTTTCTCTGCATGCTTGCCGGCAACATCGCTTAAATCATTATAACTATGCCGTGAAGGCCGGGGCAGTTCATCTAATCCCGACACCGTTCATTTGCCGGGTCGGGTCAGTCATATGGCCGGGGGGATATCTCGGGGGTGGGCGGGAATCCTTGTTTTTCCTCCTCGTTCTGTTGTAAAGTTGCCCGGTAAGATTCTTGCAAACCACTGCAGAATCCCTTCCAAGGAGTTGAAATGGCTGTCCCTGCTGAAGAATTCATCCCCAAGTGGATCGCCTGGGAAACCACCCAGCGCTGCAACCTCAACTGCGTTCACTGCCGCTGTTCCTCGGACATGCAGTCTTCCGAGGGAGACTTCACCACCGAAGAGGCTTACAAGCTGATCGATGATATCTGCGAGGTGTCGAAACCGGTCATGGTCCTCTCCGGCGGCGAACCGCTGCTGCGCAAGGATATCTTCGAAATCGCCCGTTATGGCACCGGCAAGGGTCTGCGCATGTGCATGGCGACCAACGGCATGCTGATTACCGACGAGGTCTGCGCGCAGATGAAGGCGGCGGACATCAAGATGGTCTCCCTGTCGCTCGACGGCTCCACTGCCGCAGTGCACGACAACTTCCGCAGTTGTCCCGGTGCCTTCGCGGGGGTGATCCGCGGCGCCGAGACGCTCAAGCGTAACGGCATCAAGTTCCTCGTCAACTCCTCCTTCACCAAGCGCAACCAGCATGATATCGGCGCCACCTTCAAGCTCGCCAAGAGCCTCGGGGCGACCGCCTGGTACATGTTCATGATCGTTCCGACCGGCCGCGGCGAGGAGATCATGAACGAGCTGATCAGCAAGGAGGACTACGAGGAGATCCTCGCCTGGCATTACCAGCAGGAAAAGGAGGAGGGCGAAATCCTCATGCGCCCGACCTGCGCCCCCCACTACTACCGCATCGTGCCGCAGATGGCCAAGGCCGAAGGGGTCGCCTTCGAGCGCCGTTCGCTCACCTTCTCCACCGGCGGCGGCAAGGGGTGCATCGCCGCCCAGACCATCTGTCTGATCGACTGCTTCGGCAACCTCAAACCCTGCTCCTACTTCCACTCCTCGGTGGGGAACGTCAAGCAGGTCCCCTTCAAGGAACTGTGGTTCAACAGCAAGGTCTTCAACGACCTGCGTGATTTCAAGAAATACACCGGCAAATGCGGCGAGTGCGAGTTCATCAATGTCTGCGGCGGCTGCCGGGCGCGGGCCGATGCGGTCTACGGCGACTACATGGCCGAGGAGCCGTTCTGCAACTACATCCCCAACCGCACCCGCAAGCGGATGGAGAAAGAAGCGGCGGAGAACGCGGCGAAATAACGATGTAGGGGCGATCCTTGTGATCGCCCAGGGCGAATACAAGATTCGCCCCTACAATTCGAATCAATTCCACAGGAGGTACTTTTTTCATGACCACCGAATACAATTTCATCAAGGCCTGCTGGGGCCAGCCCGTCGATGTTACCCCCGTCTGGCTGATGCGCCAGGCCGGCCGCTACCTGCCGCAATACATGGAGGTGCGCCGCAAGTGCACTTTCCTCGAACTCTGCAAGACTCCCGAACTGGCTGCCGAGGTGACGATTCAGCCGATCGACTACCTCGGCGCGGATGCCGCCATTCTCTTCTCCGACATCCTCACCCCGGTGGAGCCGATGGGGCTCAAGCTCGACTTCGTCCCCGGTCCGGTCTTCGAGAATCCGGTGCGCACCCAGGCGGATGTCGACGCCCTGCGCATCCCGGTGATGGAAGAGGATGTCCCCTATGTGCTGGAGACGATCAAAATTCTCCGCCGCGAGTTCGAGGGGCGCGTTCCCCTGATCGGCTTCGGCGGCGCCCCCTTCACCCTGGCCTGCTACATGGTCGAAGGGAAGGGGAGCAAGGATTTCGCCCAGATCAAGAAAATGATGTACGGGGCGCCGGAAATTTATGCCTCGTTGATGGGAAAAATCACCGAAATGGACCGCCAGTACCTCAACGCCCAGATCGCGGCCGGAGCCCAGGCGATCCAGATCTTCGATACCTGGGGCGGCATCGTTTCGCCCCTCGACTACGAGACTTACATCCTCCCCTACACGAAAAAGCTGATTGACGGCCTCGACCGCAAGGGGATTCCCGTCATCCACTTCGTCAAGGGCTCCGGCACCATGCTCGACATCGTCAAGAAGGCGGGCAGCGACGTGGTCGGCCTCGACTGGCACATCGGCCTCGGCAAGGCCCGTGACATTCTCGGTCCCGAGATCGCCGTGCAGGGGAACCTCGACCCGACTGTACTCTACGCCCCCAAGGCGCACATCGAACGCGAGGTGCAGCGCATCATCGAGGAGAACGCCGGCCGCCCCGGGCATATCTTCAACCTCGGCCACGGCATCCTGCCCAACGTCGATCCGGAAAATGCCAAATTCATGGTCGAGTGCGTGCACCGGCTCAGCCGGAAATAGGCCCGAAGGCGCAGGGGCACGGCTCGCCGTGCCCCTGCATGAGCATCCTCCAGCGCAGCGAATTTATGGATCCTGACAATCCGACCGCCCTCATCCTGCTCAACATGGGCGGCCCCGATTCCCCCGAGGCCGTCGAACCCTTTCTCTACAACCTCTTTTCCGACCGTGAACTGATCCAGCTGCCTTTGGGCAGCGTCCTGCAGAAACCCTTTGCCAGGCTGATCTCCCACTTCCGCAGCAAGCAGGTGCGGCTGAACTACCGCCTCATCGGCGGCAAGTCTCCCCTTCTGCACTGGACGACCCGCCAGGCCGAGGGGATTGCCGCCGATCTGGGACCAGACTTCCGTCCCGCCGTGGCCATGCGCTACTGGCAACCGACGGCCGAAGAGACACTGCGCCGGTTGGCGGCGGAGGGGATCGAGCGGGCCGTGGTCCTTTCCATGTATCCTCACTACACCGGGGCGACCACCGGCAGCAGCATCAACGATTTCCGCCGTGCCGCCGCCCGTATCTGCCCCGACCTCAGGTATTCGGTCATCGAACAGTGGTACGACTGGCCCGGCTACCTCGATGCGCTGGCCAGTCGGGTGCGTGAAGGGCTGGACCTCTTCCATGATCTGGTTCAGGACCAGGTGCAGATACTCTTTTCGGCCCACGCCCTGCCGCAGAAGTTCATTGACCGCGGCGACCCCTATCTGGAGCATGTCCTGGCGACGGTCAAGGGAGTGATGCAGCGGCTGGGAGAGCGTCCCTGGCACCTCGCTTTTCAGAGTCGCAGCGGGCCGGTCAAGTGGATGGAGCCCGACACCGTCGAAGTGATCGACCAGCTTGCCGCCGATGGCTGCGAGGCGCTGTTGATGGTCCCCATCTCCTTTGTCTCCGACCACATCGAAACGCTGCACGAGATCGACATCGAGTACAACGAACATGCCCAGTCGAAGGGTATCCGCCTCTTCCACCGGGCGCCGTCGCTCAACGATCGCCCGGATTTTCTGCAGGCGCTGGCGGATCTGGTTCGCGACCATCTGGAGAAGAGCGCATGAAACGCTGCACCATTTGCGGCGGGGTATTCGATCCGGCCGCTCCGATTGCCGACCCGGCGGTGGAAGCCGGAGCCTTCATGGCCCGGGAACTCTACGCCGATGCGGACCAACTTTGTCCCCGGTGTCTGGCAAATCGCGGGGTACTGGGGATGATGTACTGTCGGGAGTTGGATGGGTGAAAGCAGATGCAGGATGCAAGATGAAAAATGAAGGCCATCCGGGTGCGGATGGCCTTCGTGTTTTCGAGGTGCCCCGTCGGGGCGCAAGACGTTGGCGCGGGAAATGAATGCACCGGCATATTTCTAGCAGATGCGGGCGGAAAAGTGCTTGCCGGTTTGACGAACCATGGCCGATGTCGGGGTAGAAATCGGGAAGTGAAGGGAAGAGCCGCTACAGGCCCTCCGCTCGGAGCTGCTCGAGGAGTTCCTTCTGTCGGGTACTCAGACGGTCGGGCACGGCGACCTCGACGACGGCGTAGAGATCCCCTCGCGTCCCTCGACCGTGGGGGACGCCGAATCCCTTGAGCCGGATCTTCCGGCCGCTGGACATGCCGGCAGGTACCTTGATCCGCTTGTTCCCCTCCAGGGTCGGAACGTCTACGGAGGTGCCGAGGCAGGCCCCCGAGAAGGGGACTTGAACCTTGACATAGAGATCGTCCCCTTCCCGGCTGAACAGCGGATCGGGTTCCACCTCGATCTCCAGGAAAAGGTCGCCCGCCGGCCCGCCGGCGGGGCTTTCTCCCCCCTTGCCGGCCACCCGCAGCTTCTGGCCGGTTTCGATACCGGCGGGGATGCGGACCTGCAGATGCTCCACCCGGCCGGCGTGGCGGGAATCGATACGCCTCTCGCCGCCGAGTACCGCCTGTCGGAAGGGGATGCTGAGGCGCATGACGTAATCCTGCCCCTTGATCGCCTGCGGGCGGCCGCTGCCGTAAAAAGTGGCCCGGCCCCGGCTGCCCGGGCCGCCGAAGATGTGGCTGAAAATATCGTCGGTGCCGAAGCCGAATTCGCGGAAGATGTCGCCGACATCGAAGTTGCGATAAATGTCCTCCTGGCTGAACCGCTGGTGAAACCCGGCCTCGCCGAATTGATCGTACTGCCGGCGTTTTTCCGGATCGGAGAGAACGGCATAGGCTTCGGTGATCTCCTTGAATTTCTCCTCCGCTTTCTTGTCGCCCGGGTTCTTGTCCGGATGGAACTTGAGAGCCAGTTTGCGGTAGGCTTTCTTGATCACCTCGGCGGTGGCGTCCTTCGGGACGCCGAGGATGGCGTAATAGTCTTTGGCCATGGAAACTCCTGGATGAGGTGGCTCGAATCGCCCTCCAAATATAGTGAGCCGCATGCGTCCCGTCAAGGCAACACTTGGTGCCACGCCAGTCGCTTGTGC
This sequence comes from Desulfuromonadales bacterium, assembly GCA_035620395.1. Taxonomy (NCBI): domain Bacteria; kingdom Pseudomonadati; phylum Thermodesulfobacteriota; class Desulfuromonadia; order Desulfuromonadales; species Desulfuromonadales bacterium. The sequence goes on from DASPGW010000224.1 coordinate 9,448, forward strand.
ATCACTCATTTTACGGTAAGCTTCTGTAAAGATTTGGTACTTGCGTATGGAGGATAACATGTCAACTAAACGCGCGTGGATTCTGAATGTCCGTATCTGCTGGCTGGTTCTGGTCGCTTTCAGCTGCCTGTCACTCTTTCCCGGCAACGGCAACGCGGCGCTCGTCCAGAGCCGTCTGGCCGATGATTCGGTCGTTGCCGAGCGCTCGGCGCAGATCGAGACGATCCGGCTGGCCCTCGAACAGGAGGTGGTGGCCCAGCGACTGGCGGACTACGGCTTCACTCCCGAGGAGGTAGCGGCCAGGCTGCCGTCCTTTTCCGACGAGCAGCTGCACCAGTTGGCCAGCCTCACCGATTCGCTCGGCGAGGGGGGCGTCCTCGGTTTCGTGATTGCCGTGCTGGTCATCGTGCTGCTGGTGATCGTCATTCTCAAGGTCAGCGACAAGCGGGTCATTGTCAGATAACCTGCCGTTAGCCGGCAGCACCTGTTGAAAAGGAGAAGAAATCATGTCGATGCATCGTCGTACGTGGGTTCTCGATTTACGCATTTGCTGGATGGTCCTGATCGCCTTCAGTGCGCTCTCTCTGCTTCCCGTCAACGCCAATGCCGCACTTGTCCCGAGTCGCCTGGCCGACGGCGCCAGCGTCGCCGAGCGGCAGGCGCAGGTCGAAACGGTCCGGCAGGCTCTCGAGCAGGAAGTGGTGGCCCAGCGGCTGGCCGACTTCGGGTTGTCCAAAGAGGAGATCGCCGCCAAGCTGCCGACCCTTTCCGATGCCCAGTTGCACCAGTTGGCCGGCCTGTCGAAAGACATCGCCGCCGGGGGGGCGGCCGAGGCGGTGGTTGCCGTGCTGCTGATCATCTTGCTGGTGGTCGTCATCATCAAGTTGATGGACAGGGAGATCGTCATCAGGTGACCGGCCGTCTTCTGCTGGTCCTGATCGCTTTGGCGGCAAGTGGGTGCACTCCGTTCCGGCAGGAATTCTGGACCCGGGAACAGGTGGGGTTGCACGTCATCCAGGGCGTTCCCTATCGCCCCCAGGAGCAGCGTGACGATTGTGGTCCCTCGGCCCTCGCGTCCTTGCTGGCCTACCGGGGCAGGGATGTCCCGGTGGGTGAGATCTCCCGGGCCGTCTACGAACCCAAGCTGGGTGGCAGCCTGTTGCCGGACATGGAGAACTTTGCCCGGCAGCAGGGTTTCGCCACCCGTTCCGGGCGCGGCGACCTCGACCTGCTGCGACAGGCGATCGATGCCGATCGCCCGGTCGTGATCCCGATCGAAACGGGTTTCTGGCGTATCTCCCGCCCCCACTACCTGGTGGTTTTCGGCTATGATCAGCGCCGTTTTCTTACCCATGCCGGAGTGCGGGAAGGGGTCTTTATCGACGCCGATGAGCTGCTTCGCCGCTGGGAAAAGATGAACCGGCTTTACCTCTATCTGGAATGAATGAACGGTGCATCCGAAACCCGCCCTGCTGAGCCTGTTGGCCTTTTTCTGTCTTTTCGGCTGTTCCGTGCCGCGGATCATCGTTCTCAACGATCCCCTTGATGCCCGGCAACATAACGATCTCGGCGTTGCCTATCAGCAGCGAGGGGAGAGCGACCTGGCGGTCCGGGAGTACGATCGGGCGGCCGACCTCGATCAGCAATGGGCCCGGCCGTTGATCAACCGCGGCAATGTGCAGGCGGAGCGGGGCGAGTGGCGACAGGCGGAGAAGAGTTACCGTCAGGCCCTGCGCCGCGAGCCAGGGAACGGCGAGGCGATGAACAATCTCGCCTGGGTCCTGTTCCGGGCGGAGGATACCGGACGGGCCCTGGACTGGGCTGAAAGGGCCGTGGCCGCCAACCCCCGCGAACCGGCCTTTCTCGATACCCTGGCGGAAATACGGATCGCCCGCCGCGATCATGCCGGTGCCCGCCAAGCCATCGCCAATGCTCTTGCCCTCGACCCTCCCGCGGAATTGCGCCACAGCCTGGAGCAGAAGCGGGCTCTTCTCGATGCTCTGAGTCCCCTTCCGTAAATGCAGGAAAATCTTGACGCTGCAAAATTAAAAATACAAAATGCGGGAGAAGTTTCTTTCGCCGCCACAGTCCGCTCCTGCTTTTCTTCTGACATTTGAGTTCCTGAGCCTCCGCAGGGTGTTGCGGGAAGGTTAACTTTGCATAAGGAGAACGCATGACCCGCATCGCCGTCATCGGAGCTGGAATTTCCGGCCTCGCAACCGCCCACGCCATCGAGCGCCTGGCCACCGCCGCCGGGCTCGAGGTCGAAACCCTGGTTCTTGAGAAGAAACCGCGCACCGGCGGCAAGATCTGGAGCATCCGCGAAGAAGGGTTTCTCTGCGAGTGGGGGCCCAACGGCTTTCTCGATAACAAGCCGATGACTCTTGAGTTGTGCGACCGGCTCGGGATACGGGACCGCGTGCTGCGCTCCGACGACAACGCCCGCAAGCGCTTCATCTACTCGGAAGGGGTGCTGCACCGCCTGCCGGAGAACGGGCCGGCTTTTCTCAAATCCAGGCTCATCTCCTGGCCGGGCAAGCTGCGCCTGGCCTGTGAGCCGCTGATCCCCGCCAGGCGCGACGGCGCCGACGAAACGCTGGCCGACTTCGCCCGCCGCCGTCTCGGCCAGGAGGCCCTCGACAAGCTGATTGCACCGATGGTTTCGGGCATCTTCGCCGGTGACCCGGAGACGATGAGCCTGCAGAGCTGCTTTCCCCGCATCCACCAACTCGAGCAGGAGTACGGCGGGCTCATCATGGCGATGGTCAAGCTGGCCAAACAGAAGAAAGCCGAGCGCAAGGCCGGCAAGGCGGTCGCCAGCGCCGCCGGCCCCGGCGGCGTCCTCACCTCCTTTGTCGGCGGCATCCAGGAGCTGACCGACAGCACCGCCGCCTCGATCCGGGGAGAGGTGCGCACCGCCGCCGTGGTGATGGAAATCGTCCGCAAGGAGGGCGGCTACGAACTGCGCCTTGAAGACGGCGCAACGGTCGAGGCCGAGGTGGTGGTCAGCGCCGCGCCCGCCTACGCGGCGGCAGAAATGGTGGCCGGGCTCGACCGGCAGTTGACCCAATTGCTCGGCGGTATCCCCTACGCGTCGATGAACGTCGTCTGCTTCGGCTACGCGCGGGAAAAGATCGCCCGTGACCTCGACGGCTTCGGCTACCTCATCCCGAAAAAGGAGGGGAAGAGCATCCTCGGCACTCTCTGGGACTCGAGCATCTTCCCCAACCGCGCTCCCGAGGGGCGGGTGTTGCTGCGTTCGATGATGGGCGGAGCGACCAACCCCCGGGCCATCGATCTTGCCGAGAGCGAGGTCAAGGCCCGGGTCATGGCCGACCTGAAAGAGATCATGGGGATCAGTGCGGAACCCGACTTCGTGCGCGTCTTCCGGCATGAAAAAGCCATCCCCCAGTACATTGCCGGTCATGGTCAGCGACTGCTCGCCCTCGCCGCGCGGCATGTTACCGCTCCCGGCCTCTTCTTCACGGGCAATGCTTTTTACGGTGTCGGTCTCAACGACTGCGTCCATGCCGCCAACCAGGTGGCCGGCCAGGTAGTCGAGTTCCTGCGGGAGCGGCAGGGGACGGGTTGAGAATTGGCCGTCCTGGAGTTGCAGGGCAGGTGCACGTTCAACAAGGAGAAATGCCGATGCCGAGGTTGACCCGGTTGCCCGTCTGGCAGGCGCTGCAGGAACATTATCAAGATGTTGCCGGACTGCACATGCGGGAAATGTTCGCTGCCGATCCGCAGCGGTTCGAGCGCTTCTCCCTGCGCTGGGAGGAGTTTCTCTTCGACTATTCGAAGAACCGGATCACCGGCCGGACGCTCGAACTGTTGTGCGAGCTGGCCCGCCAGGCCGACGTCGAGGGAGGCATCCGGCGAATGTTCGCCGGCGAGAAGATCAACAATACCGAAGGCCGGGCCGTGCTGCATGTGGCGCTGCGCAATCGCGCCAACCGGCCGATCATGGTCGATGGCGTAGATGTCATGCCGGCGGTGAACCGGGTGCTGCAGCGAATGGGCGACCTGGTGGAGAGGGTTCGCAGCGGCCAGTGGCGCGGCTGCAGCGGCAAGCCGATCACCGATGTCGTCAACATCGGCATCGGCGGTTCGGACCTGGGGCCGCATATGGTATGCGAGGCGCTCAAACCCTATGCCCGTCCGGATTTAAGGGTCCATTTCGTTTCCAATGTCGATGCCAGTCATCTCGCCGAGGTGCTGAAGAAAGTCGCGCCGGAGACCACGCTCTTTCTGGTCGCATCGAAGACATTCACCACCCAGGAGACGATGACCAACGCCCAAAGCGCCCGGCAGTGGTTCCTGGAGGGGGCAGGGCGGGATGCCGACATTGCGAAACATTTCGTGGCCATTTCGACCAACGCCGAAAAGGTGCAGGAATTCGGTATCGCCGCGGAAAACATGTTCGAGTTCTGGGACTGGGTCGGCGGCCGCTATTCCCTCTGGTCGGCCATCGGGCTCTCCATCGCCCTTTACGTCGGCATGGAGCGTTTTCTCGAACTGCTTGCCGGCGCCCACCGGGTGGATGAACACTTTCGCACCGCCCCCATCGAGCGCAACCTGCCGGCCCTCATGGCCCTGCTGGGGATCTGGTACGTCGACTTCTTCGGTGCCGAAAGCCAAGCCATTCTCCCTTACGACCAGTACCTGCACCGCTTTCCGGCTTACCTGCAGCAGGCCGACATGGAAAGCAACGGCAAGCGGGTGACCCGCGACGGCGCAACCGTCGACTATGCCACCGGGCCGGTCCTCTGGGGGGAGCCGGGGACCAACGGCCAGCACGCCTTCTACCAGCTCATTCACCAGGGAACCCGGCTGGTGCCTGCCGACTTCATCGTCCCGGCCCGATCACATAATCCCGTCGGTGAGCACCATGCCATTCTGCTGTCCAATTACTTCGCCCAGACCGAAGCCCTGATGATGGGGAAGACGGCCGCCGAGGTGCGCCGGGAGATGCAGCAGGCCGGTGTCGCGGAAGCGGAGATCGAGCGCCTGCTGCCGCATCGGGTCTTTCCCGGCAACCGTCCGACCAACTCCATTCTCTGCCGTCAGTTGACCCCCGGCGTCCTCGGTTCGCTGATCGCCCTCTACGAGCACAAGATTTTCGTGCAGGGATTGATCTGGGAGGTGAACTCTTTCGACCAGTGGGGCGTCGAGCTCGGCAAACAGCTGGCCCAGGCGATTCTGCCCGAATTGGCCGGCCCGGAACCGGTCAACCGCCACGACGCTTCGACCAACGGCCTGATCAATGCCTTCAAGGCGCTGCGCGCCGGCGGGTGAGCCCCGATCGCCGATTCCGAATGCCAGGGCGAGGAGTGCGCGTTCAGTAGATAAACGGCACGGCGTTGCCGAGCTGAAACATCGAGGCCGGACTCCATGGGGTCCGGCCTCGATGTTTCAGCTCGTTATGACGGCTCGACGGTTGCGTCCGGCCCCGCTTCAGCACGCCTTGCGCCGGAAGACGTCGGTCTTGAGGCTGGAGACGCGGTCGAGGAAGAGCAGGCCGTCGAGATGGTCGAGCTCGTGCTGGATGGCGACCGCTTCGAAACCGGAGGCACGGATGACCAGCTCGCGTCCCGCACGGTCGAGGAATTGGACGACGACGCTCTCGGCGCGGGTGACGTTGCCGGTGTAGTCGGGGACGCTCATGCAACCCTCGCGCATGGTCTCCTGCCCCTCGCGTTCGAGAATCCCGGGATTGATCATCACCAGCAGGCCGTGGTTGTTGTCGCGTCCGAGCTTGCTTTTCGAGACGTCGACCACCACTACGCGCCGGCTGCTGCCGATTTGCGGGGCGGCGACCCCGACCGAATGACCGGCCGCGAGCATGGTGTCGATGAGGTCCTGGACCAGTGCGTCGATGGATGCATCAAGAGCATCCACGGGGGTGCAAACCGTCTTGAGCACCGGGTCGGGATAGAGAAGGATGTCGCGAACGGCCATGCGCTTACAGCTCGACGGGAGTGATGGAGCGGACCGAGATGTCCACCTGCAGTTCGTCCTTGAGCCGGCCGACTACCTTGTCGAGGTCCCCGATGGAGAGCCCTTCGGGCAGGACCGCCTCGATCATCATGACGTAGACCGGGCGGCTGGCGCTGCCGATCAGCTTGGTGTTGAGGTCGGTGATGTTCACCTGCCGCTCCCCCAGCTCCCTGGCCACCCGGTAGACGATTCCCGGTTTGTCCGAGCCGTAGACCGAAATCATGCAGATCTCGCCGCGATCGACGCAGTGGATCTCCCCGCCGGGCTTCAGGGTGCGCAGAAAGACCGACAATCCGCTCTCTTCAAGGGGGGCGAAGGCGTCGCCGAAGCTCTGTTGGCCGGTGTATTCGGCATGGGAAATGATCAGGATCATGGCGAACTGGCCGCCGAGGATGGTGCAGCTCGAGTCGGCGATGTTGCAGCCGTGGCGATAGAGGATCTCGGTGACCTGGGAGACGATGCCGGGGCGGTCCCGGCCGATGATGGTCAGGGCGAAATGGCTCATGGCGGGGCTCCTGGGGGAAGGGTAAAAGAGAAGTTGCGTGCGGCGTCTGCATCTTCTACCATGGATGCGGCGAAAATGCTAGCAGTGGGCAAAATCCGTACTGAAAAAGCGGTTTCGCGCCAAGCACGCAAAGAACGCAAAGAAAAATCAATGACGCTTGAATTTCTTTGCGGCCTTTGCGCGCGCGAGATAATGGGTGGCAAGGACGGATGAAATGATGGAACTTGACGAGAAAGACCTGATGATAACCTTCTACAAGTCCTCCGGACCCGGCGGGCAGAAGAAGAACAAGACGGAATCGGCGGTGCGCATCAAGCACCTGCCGACCGGCATCATCGTCACCGCCACCGAATCCCGCTCGCAGCACGAGAACCGCGAGAAGGCGCTGGAGCGGCTGCGCGAACGTCTCGCCGCCCGCAACCGCCGGGCCAAGCGGCGCATTCCGACGCAGCCCGGTCGGGGTGCCGTCGAGCGGCGGGTCAGCGAAAAGAAACGCCACGGCGAGATCAAGCGCGGTCGGGAGAAAGTCGAAACCTAGCCGATCGCCTCCCGCCCCGCTTCCCGCGCCTTGTCCAGCAGCCCCGGCCGGTGGCGGATCGCCCCCATCTCCTCGCAGTTCGGCAGAACGACCATCTTGGCGTCGAAGCCGTAGGCGGTGAGCACCCGCAGGATGCTGCTGGTGGTCCAGAGGTAGTGATCCTCCCCCGGCGCCCCCTGCACCAGGAAAAAGACCGCCTTCTTCCCCGGCGCCAGGCGCGGCTGCCGACGGCCGTCCTTGAAGGCGTACCAGCGGTCGAGGCAGCTCTTCATCTGCCCGCTCACATAGCCGTAGTAGACCGGGGAGCCGAGCAGCACCACATCGGCCTCGGCGGCGGCCCGGTAGACCCCCTGCAACTCGTCCTGCACCACACAGCCGCTGCTCCCCGGCACCCGGCAGCCGTAGCACCCCTGGCAGCCGCGAAAAGTGAGTTCGTTGAGCCGGATGATGGCCGACTCCGGCGCTTCCACTCCCGCCCCTTCCAGAGCCTCGAGCAGCGCCGTCTCGGTGTTGCCGCCGCGCCGGGGACTGCCTGAAATCGCAATGATCTTCATCGCCTTCACTCCTTTCCGAACAGTCCTGCCATTCTGACAGAAGTCCTTCCCGTCGGCAAGCCTCGCCGTTGACACGCCGCTCCCCTCTGTTACCTTTTAGGTGAGAGTTAACTGCGGGAGATGCCATGCAATTCAGTGATTTCGATCCGCTCAAGGGGAAGCGGCTGCAGGTTCTGACGCCGGATGGCGAGGTCGACCCGAAGCTGCTCCCCGATTTCGACGACGACACCCTGCGCACTTTTTTTCGCCACATGCTGGCGGCCCGCCTGGTCGACCGCCAGTGCATGGCCTTGCAGCGGGAGGGGCGGCTGGGGACCTATCCGCCGCTGGAAGGCCAGGAGGCCTGCCAGGTGGGCAGCACCATGGCCCTGGCGGCAACCGACTGGATCGTCCCCTCCTTCCGCGAGCTGGCGGCGACCTTGGTGCGCGGCGTGCCGCTGGAGATGATTCTTCTTTACTGGATGGGGAACGAAGAAGGGAGCCGCATTCCCCGCGACTTCCGACTCCTGCCCGTTTCCATTCCGGTCGGCACCCACACCCTGCATGCCGTAGGGATGGCGATGGCCCTGCGGTACCGGCAGGAAGCGGGAGCGGTAGTCTGCTATTTCGGCGACGGCGCTACCAGCGAGGGGGATTTCCACGAGGCGATGACCTTTGCCGGCGTGCGCCGGGCGCCGGTGGTCTTCTTCTGCCAGAACAATGCCTGGGCGATCTCGGTGCCACGAAAGATCCAGTGCGCCGCCGAAACCCTCGCCGCCAAGGGTGTCGGCTACGGCATGCCTGGCATCCAGATCGACGGCAACGACCCCTTTGCAGTCTACCTGGCGACCCGGACAGCTCTGCAGCAAGCCCGTGCCGGCGGCGGGCCGACCTTCATCGAAGCGGTCACCTACCGCCTCGGCCCCCATACCACTTCCGATGATCCGTCCCGCTACCGGGAAGATGCCGAGGTGGAAAGGATGCGCGCCCTCGAACCGCTGGTGCGCTTCCGCCGCTTCCTGGAGAAGCGGGGCCTGTGGTCGCAGGGGTGGGAAGAGGGTCTGGTCCGGGAGCTGGAAGAGTGGATCGAGGCGGCGGTCCGCCAGGCCGAGGCGCATCCCGGCCCCCGTCCGCAGGACGTCTTCGACCACATGTTCGCCGAATTGCCGCCGCATCTGGCCCGCCAGCGAGCCGAATTGCTGGCCGCCCACGCCGGGGAGGAGTGAGATGGCCGTGCTGAATCTGGTCGAGGCGATCAACCGGGCGCTGCGCGAGGAACTGGAGGCCGACTCTTCGGTATTGCTGCTCGGCGAGGACGTGGGGAAGGAAGGGGGCGTCTTCCGGGTTACCGAGGGACTGCAGCAGGCCTTCGGCGAGGAGCGGGTGATCGACACGCCGCTGGCCGAGTCGGGGATCGTCGGCGTCGCCTTCGGCATGGCCCTGCTGGGCCTGCGACCTGTGGCGGAGCTGCAGTTCATGGGCTTTCTGCCGCCGGCCCTCGACCAGATCATCTCCCACGTCGGACGCATCCGCAACCGCTCGCGCGGTGAATACACGGCGCCGCTGGTGATTCGCATGCCCTACGGCGGCGGCATCCATGCCCCCGAGCACCATTCCGAAAGCAACGAGGCGATTCTGGCCCACATCCCGGGCATCAAGGTGGTCATCCCTTCGACGCCAGCCGATGCCCTGGGGCTGCTCAAAAGCGCCATCCGCGATCCTGACCCGGTCCTCTTTCTGGAGCCGAAGCGTATCTACCGGGCAGTCAAGGGGGAGGTCCCGGACGGCGAGCATCTCGTCCCTCTCGGCCGGGCCAGGCTCGTCCGGCCGGGCCGCGACGTCACTCTGGTCGCCTGGGGGGCGATGGTGCGCGAGGCGGAAAAGGCAGCCGGAGAGCTGGCCGGTGAGGGGGTAGAGGCGGAGATACTCGATCCACGCACCGTTTCGCCACTCGATGCCGAGGCAATTATCACCTCCGTGAAGAAAACCGGCCGCTGCGTCGTGGTGCACGAGGCGCCTCGCACCTGCGGTCTGGGGGCGGAGATTTCGGCCCTGCTGATGGAGGCGGCGCTGCTCCATCTGCGGGCGCCTGTCCTGCGGGTGACCGGCTTCGACACGGTGATGCCGCTGCCGAAAGGGGAGCATTTCTACCTTCCGGATGCGGGGCGGATTGTGGGGGCGGTGCGGCAGGCGATGAACTTTTGATCTGCTTTTCACAGGTCCCACAGGTCTTACCGGTCCTAGGGGACTCTTGGGACTCGTAGGACATATAGGACAAAAGGCAAACACATGATTGAATTCAAGTTTCCCGACGTCGGGGAGGGTATTGCCGATGGGGAGATCGTCCGCTGGCTGGTGGCGGTTGGCGACAGAGTCCGGGCGCACCAGCCGATCGTCGAGATGGAGACGGACAAGGCGGTGGTGGAACTGCCATCGCCTCGCGCGGGGGTGATCCGTGAACTGCGCGGCGCGGTCGGCGACACGGTTGCCGTCGGCGCCGTACTGGCGGTGATCGAGGAGGCCGGCGAAGAGACGGCCGTGGCGGAAGTGAAGGAACAGGCGAGGCCGCCGGCGGTCGGCGTGGTCGGCGAGCTGGAGGAAGCTCCCGAGTCGGAACCCCCTGCGACGTCCGGAGAGGTCGTGCCCCCGATTCTGCCCCGGGACCGCAAGCTGGCCGCGGAACTGGGGATCGATCTGGCGGCGGTCCGGGGGAGCGGTCCTGACGGGCGCATTACCGAGGCGGACATCCGGGCGGCCGGGGCGGTGACGGAAGAGGCCCCGGCGCCTGCCGAACGCCTCCCGCTCAAGGGGGTGCGCAAGGCGATGGCGCGTACCATGACAGCTTCGGCCCGCAGCGCCGTCCACGTTACCGTCATGGAGCGGGCCGACGCCCTGGCCCTGCGCGAACTGCGGCAGCGGGAGCGGGCCCTGGCCGAGATGAAGGGAGTGCGGCTCACCTATTTGCCCTTCATCGTCAAGGCGCTTACCCTGGCGCTGGAGCGTTTTCCCCTGCTCAACAGCAGTCTCGACGAGGAGAAGGAGGAGATCGTGCTGCACCGGGGGCAGCACATCGGCTTCGCCGTCGACACCCCCGAGGGGCTGCTCGTGCCGGTGGTGCGCGACGCCCGGCGCAAGAGCATCCTCGAGCTGGCCGCCGCCCTGCAGGAACTCTCCGAACGGGCCCGGCAGCGGAAAATCACCCCGGCCGAACTGAAGGGGGGAACGTTCAGCATCAGCAACTACGGGGCGATCGGCGGCCTCTGGGGAACCCCGATCATCAACCCGCCGCAGTCCGCCATCCTGGGCGTCGGGCGAATCGAGGAAGCGGCCGTGGTGCGGGGCGGAAAGGTCGTGGCACGGCCCGTCGTCCCTTTATCCCTGACCTTCGACCACCGCATTATCGATGGAGCGACGGCCCAGCGTTTTCTCAACGCCCTGGTCGAGCATATCGAAAATCCCGACCTCATCCTGCTGGAGAACTGAACCGCGACGAGAGGAACCCCCTGGCCATGAAACTCGACCGCGAACACAAAACGCAGAAGCTGGGCAGCCATATCCCCGGCTTCGTCGGATATGGCGCCATCCATCACGTCGAAACCGATCTGCTGCTGCGCCGGCACCTGGCGAACAAGATTGGCGAAGTGCGCGATCGACTGGCCGATTTTATCGCGGCCGGCCACTACCCGGAGGCACTGCGACAAAAACTGGCCTTCTCCCTCAGGACGGCGGCCTTCCTCAAGGAGGAGGTCACCCCCGCTCCCGGCGAAGTGCCAGCGGGACCTGGTCTTTCCCCGCGGGACGAGGAACGGCTGCTCGACTTCGACCTGGTGCTGCTCGACAAGATTGCCGCCCTGCACAGCCAGCTCGACCTGATGGAGGCCGCGAGCTCGCCAGAGGTGATGGCGGAGGTGTTCGACATGTTCGATGAAGGGCTGGCCGAGGTAGACGACCTCTTTCAGGAGCGTCGGCAGGTTTTGAAAGGGGCTGTCCCATGAGCGAACAGCTGATTCTCAACGACGGTCCGGTCCCCGAAACGACCCCGGACATCGATGTGGCCGCCCACCTGCGCCGGAACATCAATCGTCTGAAGGCCGAGTTCTATGATCTCGAAGGGGGGCGGGTCGACTATGACGCCATGCGGCAGTCCGAGGCCTACCGCCAGTATGTGGCGGACACCGCACTGCTGCGCGACTACGACCTCGGCCGCCTCGGTCGCCGGGAGGAACGACTCGCCTTCTGGATCAACATCTACAACATCCTCGTTATTCATGGCGTCATCGCCCTGCAGATTCGCGAAAGCATCAAGGAGGTTTCCCACTTTTTCAGCCGGATCTGTTATGCGATCGGCGGGCTGACCTTCACCCCGGACGAGATCGAGCATGGTGTTCTCCGTGGCAACCGTCGCCCGCCCCATGGCCTTTTCCACCCCTTTGCCGGCGGCGACCCGAGACTCGCCTGCGTTGTCGACCCGCCCGAGCCGCGCATCCATTTCACCCTGGTCTGCGCCTCCACTTCCTGTCCGCCGATCAACTTCTACACTCCGGAACGGATCGATGAGCAGCTCGCCGTCGCCGCCGCCGGCTTCATCAACGGCCCGGAGGTGGAGATCCTCCCCCGGGAGAACCTGCTGCGTCTGTCGCCGATCTTCAAGTGGTACCGCCCCGATTTCGGCGGCCATGATGGCGTGATCGACACCCTGATACGCTATCTCGACCACGGGGAAGCCAAAGACTTTCTGATTCTGCGGGGACTGGCAGCGGACGTGGAGTGGAAAGAATACGACTGGCGTTTAAATCGATGAAACGGCCTTTTTCAGAAATCCCCAAACGGATCTTGGGCAAAACCGGCGTCGAAGTAACCCAGTTCGGCCTGGGCGGGGAGGGGGTGCTGCGCACCTTCGGCCGTGAGCGGGAGGCCCGGGACGTCATTGCCCGGGCGCTGGAGCGGGGAGTCAACTACTTCGAGTCGGCCCGCGCCTATTCGGGGAGCGAGGGGTACTACGGCCTGGCGCTGGGTGAGCGGCGGCCGGAGATCTTTCTTGCCAGCAAGTCGCACGACCGCACCGCTGCCGGAGCCCGGCGCCATCTCGAAACCACCCTCGCCAACATGCAGACCGACTGGCTCGATCTCTGGCAGGTTCATGACGTGCGCAGCGAGGAGGACCTTGCGGAAATTTTTGGCCCCGGCGGCGCGATCGAGGCCTTCGACCGGGCGAAAAAAGAGGGGATGGTGCGCTTCGTCGGGGTGACTGGCCACCAGGACCCCGCCATCCTGCTCAAGGCCTTCGACCTCTACGACTTCGACACGGTGCTGATGCCGGTCAACCCGGCGGAAGCCGCCTGGCTCAGTTTTCCGGAGAGGGTCCTGCCCGAAGCACGGCGCCGGGGGATGGGGGTGGTCGGCATGAAGGTGCTCTGCCGGGGGCTGGGGCTGCGGGTTCCCGGTTGCGGCGAGGTCGGTCCCTGGATCCGCTATGCGCTGTCCCATGAGGTGTCGACGGTCGTCATCGGCTGCGACGATCCGGTCCAGGTGGAGCGAAATACCGCTGCAGCCTGCGAGGCGCCGCTGACGGCTGGGGAGCGCGAGGCGCTGGAGGCGACAGTGGCTGTCTGGGCGCGGGAGCTGATGTATTACAAGTAGGCAAGTGCGGCTGCCCGCTTGTGTCGATTAGGGAGTTTGTCACTCCCCACCGCCCCCCCGTCCTGAATCTCGAATCGAACCGGTTCGTCCATCAAGGCTCTCCCGTCGGTCAATACCAGGATACAACACGAGAAGGGCGAAGCTGCCTGACTCATTACTGATACCTGCCCGGCGCGTCGGGACAAGGCGCGGCTTGCCATCGACCCGATCGTTGTTAGTATTTACCGGAGAAGGCAAGTTTGTTCGGAGGCTTGTGCAGCAGAGGAGCCGGCATGAAAGGGAAAAAGGAGCGCACGCTGCT
>DASPGW010000225.1 GCA_035620395.1 Desulfuromonadales bacterium
CAGTTCGAGACGATCCACCCCTTCATCGACGGCAATGGCCGCGTAGGGAGGCTCCTTCTGCCGCTCATGCTGTCCGCCGAAGGTTATTGCCCCGTTTACCTGGCCGGGTTTCTCAAGGAAAACCAGCAGGAATATTACGACACGCTGGGCGCGGTGCAGTTGCGTGGGGAATGGGTGCCGTGGGTCCGGTTCCTCGCCGAGGGGGTGCAGGTGGCCGCACGGGAGACCATACAAACAGCGGAACGGCTGGCCGCCCTTCTCGATCAGTGGAAGACGCTCGTTCGCACCAGCAACGTCCGGAGCGACGCCCTACCCCACCGACTCCCTGAATACCTCATCGCTCACCCGGTTGTCACGGTCCGCTTGATCCAGGAGGCGTTCAATACCTCATTCCCGACGGCCAATGCCGCATTGCGCGTCATGCGAGATATTGGGATCATCACGCCGCAGACTGAACGCAAACGGGACCGGACCTTCATCGCTACGGACGTGATTAGCATTCTTAATCGGCCCCCTGCTCCAGACCAATAAACGACTGGCTAATGGTTGTCGGTGTGCTGCTGACTTGCTCATGATGGTGTGTGCAACCGAGCCGGTAGAGCGGTGAATCCCACTCACCGCCCACGACGTTAGCTGAATAATGCCAGTTGACCCCTTTTGGGGCGCCCAACTGTTTTTGGAGGTTAACCATGGGACATCTGGTTGGGAAAGACATTTTCAGGAAGCTGGGCAAGAAAATAGATGGACTGGAGACGCGGGCTCCGTGGAACGACAAGCTGCACGCAATTCTGAAGGCGCTTTACTCCGAGAAGGAGGCGGATCTGATTATCAGGATGCCGTACGGCTTGTCCAGTTTCCAGCAGCTGGAAAAGACGACCGGGTACGAGAAATCGGAACTCCGCCGGCTCCTGGACGGTTTGACGGCGAAAGGTCTGGTGATGGATCTGTGGCTGAACGGGGCGTATCAGTACGTGCCGTCGCCGATGGTGATAGGCATCTTCGAGTTCACCATGATGAGAATGGGACCGAACGCCGACAGCAAAGAATGGGCAAAGCTGCTCCATGAGTATATGGAGGTCGATCCCTCCTTTATGACTGCAAATTTCGGCAAGGGAGAACAGCTCTTCAACCTTAGGGCGATGCCCCATGAAGAGGCGGTGCCGGAATCGGAATTTTTCGAGGTGCTGGACTATGAGAAGGCATCGGCGCTGATCGAGGCGAACGATAAATTTTCCATCGGACTCTGCAGTTGCCGACACAAGAAACTGCACGTGGGAGAAAAAACGTGCGATGTGCCGCTGGAGAAATGCTCCCAGTTCGGTCGTGCCGCCGACTTCATGATCCGGAACAAGCTGGCCCGTGAAGTCAGCAGGAGCGAGATGATGGAAAACTTCGCCCAGTCCCGGGATATGGGCCTCGTCTTCGGCGCCGACAACGTCCAAAAAAACATCAAATTCGTCTGCCATTGCTGTAAATGCTGCTGCGGCCCTCTTCTCGGCATCAGCAAATACGGCTACCCCAACGCCATCGTAACCTCGACCTGCATCGCCGAGATCGTGGACGAATCGTGTGTCGGTTGCGGAAAATGCGAAAAGGCATGTCCGATCAACGCAATTGCCATGAATGCCGCGGCAAACCCGGAAGGGAAAAGAAAGCGGGATGCGCGGGTCGATACCTCCATATGCATCGGGTGCGGCGTCTGCGCATTGAAATGTCCGACGAAGGCCTGCCGCCTTGCAAAGCGGAAGCAGCGGGTCATTCACCCCGAGACAACATTCGAGAGGCTGATACTGCAATGCCTGGAACGGGGAACCCTGCACAACCAGATCTTTGCCGACCCGCAAAGCATCAACGAAAAGTTCATGCGCGCATTTGTCGGCGGCTTTTTGAGGCTTCCCCCGGTGAAGAAGGCGTTGTTGAGCGACAAATTGAGGTCGAAGTTCCTCGCTGCCATGAAAGAAGGGGTGAAGAAGCAGGGGAAAGAGTGGGTGCTGGAGGTGTAACGAGCGCAATCGGCATTTTCATCCTCCGCCCCTCCCATCCGCCTGACGGCCGGTAAAGCGGATGATACCCTCCTCTTTCCTTCTGTAGAATATTCCTCAGCCCTCTGCAGTCTATTCCACACTCCTTTTTGCCGTCCGCTTCGATATTCCCGTTGTTTTTCAAGTTATTACGGTCGGTTGCCGGCCCTGCCAAAACTGGCACGAGACATGAAAGATGTCCGTGACGGTAACACTTTTGCCTCCGTGTTGCCTTTGTCCAGGTCCTGAGCACGACGCAAAAAGGCTCGATTTTTTACATCTCGAAGGAGAGTGTCCGACCATGAAATTCCGCCTGCTGATTGCCCTTGTCGTGGGTCTCGCCCTGGTCGCCGCCGGCGGCTTCGCCTGGACGGCTTCCCGTCCCGACGCTTTCGCCCTGGCCGAATTTTCGGTGCAGAACCTCTCCTGCGGCTCCTGCGTGCAGAACATCCAGAACGCCCTCGGCGGCGTCAAGGGGGTCGGGGCGGTGGAGGTCAGCGTCACCTCCAGCCGGGCGCGGGTGGAATACGCGCCCGCCAGAATCGATGCCGCGACCATCGCCGGACGCATTACCGAAGCCGGCTATCCGGCCGTGCTGAGCCAGGACCTGTCGGCTGCCGACTACCAGGCGCTGCGGGAGGATGAAGCCCGGCTGGCCGACCGCTTCGTCGGCCGCATCGGCCAGAAGCTGGTCAGCCGCGAGGCGTTCGCCGCGGCCCTCTCCCGTCGGGAAAGCGAGGCCGCCGCGCCGAAGCAGGGACTGCTCAAGAATGTCTGGGGAGAGATCCTGCAGCGGGAGATACTGCTGGCCGCCGCCGAGAAAAACGGCGTAGTGGTGCAGGAGGGGGAGGTCGATCTGGAACTGCAGAAGCTGCAGGCTGCCAGCGCCGACTTCGCCGCCGTCGTCCAGGCCCGTTACGGCAGCGAGGAGGAGTTCCGTCGCCAATTGAAGGAGGATCTGATCATCCGGCGCAATATCGACGAACATGTGCTGCAGGGCGAGTCCGACCAGGGCCGGGCCCGGCAGAAGATTGATCTCTGGCTCCGCGAACTTGCCGCCGCCGTCCCGGTCGTTATCTTCGATCCGGCGCTGCGAGCGGCAGTCGTCGGAGGCGGCAAGGGGTGCGGCGGCGGTTGCTGCGGATAATACCCGTAACTGGTGACTGGTGTTTGGAAAAAGACAAAGTAATTTCGAGCTCGAAGGAGATGGAATAATGAGTGAGCGTCAGGAAAAAAGAGCCCAGTTTCAGCAGGAAAAAAAGCGTGGTTTGTTTCCCCTCGTCGTTGCCGTCCTCGTGGTGCTGGCGGCGGCCGGCGTCATCGGCTGGAAAGCCGTCGGCGGCAGCGGTGCCAGCGCCTACCCGATGGTGGCCGCCGAGGGCGGCGCGGTGACCATCCCGGTGGCGCAGGTGAGCGACGGCAAGGCCCACTACTTCAGCTACCGCAGCGGCGAGGCCAACGTCAGTTTCTTCGTCCTCAAGAGTCAGGACGGAGTGATCCGGGCCGCCTTCGACGCCTGCGACGTCTGTTACCATGCGAAGAAGGGGTACCGGCAGGAGGGGGACTCCATGGTCTGCAATAACTGCAACATGAAGTTCAGCTCCGACCTGATCAATGAGGTGAAGGGCGGCTGCAACCCGGCGCCGATCCAGCGGTCCGTGGCCGACGGCAAACTCGTCATTGCTGCGACCGAACTTGCCGCGGGAGCAAGGTATTTTCAGTAAATTCAGGCCCGATGCCCGAGGCAGAAGGGATAAACCAGGGACCATGCATTGGAGGTACCCTTTGGCCTCGGGCCTCGTGCCCTTAGCCTGAATGCACACTTTCGAACGGGAACAATCTTCTCATGAACTTACGAACCATCGCCTTCAACAATCTGCGCCGACGCAAGGCGCGCCTGGTCTTTCTGGTGGCCGGCCTGCTGATCGGGGTGGCCACCGTGGTGACCCTGCTCTCCCTCACTGCGGCCCTGACCATGGAGGCCGAGCACAAGCTCGACACCTACGGCGCCAACATCCTGATCACGCCGCGCAGCGATGAGCTCTCTCTCGCCTACGGCGGCATCACCCTCGGGGCGGTCTCCGTCGATGCTCACGAGATCCGCCAGCGGGACCTGATCCGGATATTCGACATCCCCAATGCCCGCAACATCGCGGCCGTCACCCCCAAGGTGCTGGGAGCCGTTGAAGTGGGCGACTCCCGGGTGCTGATCATGGGGGTGAACCAGGAGGTGGAATTCCAGGTCAAGCGCTGGTGGTCGGTGGAAGGCCGGCCGCTCGCCGCCGACGACGAACTGGTGGCCGGCAGCGCCGTGGCCCGGCGGCTCGGCCTGGCGATGGGAGAGCCGGTCGTCATCGCCGGTCGCAGCTTCACCCTCACCGGCATCCTGCGCGAGACCGGCTCCCAGGACGACCACCTGCTGATCGGCTCGCTGCCGGCCGTGCAGCGCCTGCTCGGCAAGGAAGGCCTGGTCTCGCTGGCGGAAGTGGCGGCCCTCTGCGGCGACTGCCCGGTGGAGGACATGGTGAACCAGATCGCCGCCGTGCTGCCCGAGGTCAAGGTCAGCGCCATCCAGCAGGTGGTGAAGACGCGCATGCATGCCCTCGAGCAGTTCCGCGCCTTCTCCCTCGGCGTGGCGGTGGTGGTGATCCTGGTCGGCGCCCTGGTCGTTTTCGTCACCATGATGGGTTCGGTCAACGAACGGACCCGGGAGATCGGCATCTTCCGGGCGCTCGGTTTTCGCCGGGGCCACGTCGTGGGGCTCATTCTCATGGAGGCCGCGGCGGTGAGTCTGCTCGCCGGACTGCTCGGCTACCTTACCGGTATGGGTGCGACCCGGCTGATCCTGCCGTTTCTGGCCGAGGAGCATCCGCACCTGGTCTGGAGCCTGCCGCTGGCCGGCAGTTCACTCCTGCTCGCCCTGGTCGTCGGCGCCCTGGCTTCCTTCTACCCGGCTCTGCACGCCAGCCGGATGGACCCGACCGAGGCGCTGCGGGCGCTTTGACGGATTTCCCCCCTTTGCAAAGGGGGACTTTAACGGGATCACTATCCACAGACACAATCACCACAACGGGTGAAATATGGCATTTATCGAAATCAGCGGATTGAAGAAACACTACGCCGGCGAGGCGGACTGCGTGGAGGCGCTGAAAGGGGTCGACCTGAGCGTGTCCGAGGGGACCTTTCTCGGCGTCATGGGTCCCTCGGGTTCGGGCAAGAGCACCTTTCTGGCCATCCTTGGCGGGCTCTGCCACCCCAGTGCCGGGCGGGTAGCCGTGGACAGTATCGACCTCTATGCCCTCGGCCAGGAGAAACTCGCCGATTTCCGGCGCGAATATCTCGGCTTCGTCTTCCAGTCCTTCAACCTCGTCCCCTACCTGACCGCCCTGGAGAACGTCATGCTCCCTTTGGCGGTCAAAAAGATGCCGGCCAGCGCCAAGCGGGAGCGGGCCAGGGAGGTGCTGGCCCGCGTCGGACTGGCCGGCCGGGCGACCCATCTGCCCAACCAGCTCTCCGGCGGCGAGCAGGAACGGGTCGCCATCGCCCGCGCCCTGGTCAACGCCCCGCCGCTGATCCTGGCCGACGAGCCGACCGGCAGCCTCGATACGGCAACCAGTGCCGAGATCATGGCGCTGCTCACGGAACTGAACGCCGAGGGGCAGACCATCGTCATGGTGACCCACAACCCGGAGAACCAGGCCTGGTTCCATCGCACCGTGCTCCTGCGCGACGGCCTGGTCGCCTCCGATGTTGCCACTGCCGTCCCGCTTCGGGCGGCGGCCGGTTAAGGAGCCGGTTGTGGTTCTGATCTTTCTCGTCAGCCTGGCCCTTCTCTCCCTGGCCATCCTGGCCGAACTGGAGCGGCGGCAGGAGAGTGCGCAGGCCGCCGGCGGCAGCTGCCCCGCCTGCGTCCGTCCGGTGGAGGCGGACTGGCTGCTCTGCCCGCATTGCCGGACGCTCCTCAAGGAAAGCTGTTCCGGCTGCGGCCGGCATGTCTCCACCTGGCATCTCTTCTGTCCCGGCTGCGGTCTCCGGCGGGGAGAGGAGGAGAAATGAAACGGCGCTTTTTGAGTGCTTCGGCGGCCCTGCTTCTGGCCGGCGGCACCGTTCTGGCGGTCTTTTGCTACAACACCTGGTCCCTGTGCTGCGGACGGTGCACCGCTGCAACCTTCCTGACCCTAGGTCCCTTCGGCTTGGCGCTGCTGGCCCTCAACCTGCTGGCGGTATGCCTTCTGGTCAGCCTCAAGCTGCACCGTCGGCGCTCTCTTGCCCGCTGCCGCTGCCGCTGCGGAACCACTCTGTCCGCGGATTGGCTCTATTGCTCGAGCTGTGGCCGCGCGGCCAATTCTTTTTCCGAGAAATAATACTCTTCCCGGCTTTTCCCTTCTTTCCTCCGATCTGACCTCTACGTGCAAGGCAGTCTGCTCCCGTCGTTGGCGGCCGGTTTCAGGCCATGGCCAGTCCGGCTGACAGGTGGTAGAATATAAACTCATTTTGCTGTTCAGAAGGTGTTGTTCCAGGCGATCTGGTGCTGCAGACCGGCACGGCGAGACGTGAGGATTCTCATGAAAAAGCATCCGTTCTCTGCGGGCAGCGATGCAACTCGGGATGAACTATCCGGCCAGCCGCCCCTCTCTCCCGAGTTCCGGGAACATCTCGACCAGCTGCAACGCTTCCGAACCCTGCTCGACCATGCCAACGATATCATTCTGCTGGTCCGGCTCGATTCCCTGCAGATTGTCGATGCCAATTCATCCGCCTGCCGGCAGCTGAGCTACCCCGGTGAAATGCTGATCGGGATGCCGGTCGAAAACGTCGTCGACTTCGAAAGCCTGCAGTGGCCGGAAGGGGCTGCGGAAGAGGCCGAGCGGCGTACGATTTCGACTCAACTGCGGCGCCGGGAAGGGGATAGATTGCCGGTCGAAATACTCTTGAGCATGGAAGAGTTCGGCGATACGCCCTATGTGGTGATCGTGGCGCGCGACGTCACCGAGCGTCTGCGGGCGGAGGCGGTGCTCAGGAAGTCCGAATGGGAGAAGGGACTCATTCTGGAGAGTACCGAGGAGCTCGTTGTCTTCCACGACCGGGAGATGCGGATCGTCTGGGCGAACAGGGCCGCTGCCGAATCGGTCCACCTGACCAGCGACCAATTAAAGGGACGTTACTGCTGGGAGCTCTGGCACCAACGCCACTCGCCCTGCAGCAACTGCCCGGTCGTCGGCTCGGTCCGCACCGGCCAGCCGCATAGTGCAGAGATCACCACCGCTGATGGCAGAGTCTGGCTCATTCGTGGTTACCCGGTGCGTAATGACGAGGGCGAAATCGAGGGGGTGGTCGAGTTGTGTCTCGATATCACCGAGCGCAAGCGGGCCGAGGAGACACTGCGGGAGAGCGATCGGATGAAGACCGAGTTCATCTCCACCGCGGCCCATGAGCTGCGGACGCCGCTGACCTCCATTCTCGGCTTCTCCCAGGTCCTGCTGAGTTCGGAGAACCTTTCGGACGCGGAACATAAGGAGTTCCTCCAGTACATCTATCAGCAGGCCACCGCACTCGCCGGGATGGTGGCCGACCTGCTCGATATTGCCCGCATCGAGTCGGGACAGGGACTGACTCTGAAGCAGGTACCCTGCACGGCCGGTGAACTCGTGATCCAGCTCTCGCCGTTCCTCCAGAGCGGTCCGGAGCGCACCCGCTTCGAGCTGTCCATTGCCGCCGAGACTGCTCCGTTGCGGGTCGATAAAGCGAAGATGGCCGAAGTTTTCGAGAACCTGCTGAGCAACGCCGTCAAGTACTCGCCGCCGGGCAGCCCGATCCGGATTGCCGGCGAAATTGTCGGCGGGAGCTACCGTTTCTCCGTCGCCGACCGGGGCATCGGCATGACGCCGGAGCAGGTAGCCAGGGTTTTCGACAAATTCTACCGGGCGGACGCTTCCGACACGGCCGTCAGCGGCCTCGGTCTCGGCATGAGCATCGTCCGAAACATCGTCGAGGCGCATGGCGGCAGGATCTGGGTGGAGAGCGAACCCGGCCGCGGGACGACGGCCCATTTCCTTCTTCCGCTCGCCCTCCCGGCTGCCGCCGGCAAAGGAAGCAAAATTGAAGAAAATTCTGATCGTTGATGACCAGCCCGAGGTGGCGCGGCTGCTGGAAATCGTCCTGCGGCGGGAGGACCGTCAACTGCTCTTTGCGGCAAACGGCGAGGAGGGTCTCGCAGCGGCACGCACCTCCTGCCCGGACCTGGTCCTGCTGGATATCATGATGCCGGGGGAGGTGGACGGCTACGAAGTTGCCCGCCGGTTGAAAAAAGATCCCGCCACTGCCGGCGTGCACATCCTCGTCCTCACCGCCAAGGTTCGCGAGCAGGACCGCCGGGAGGCTGTTGCCGCCGGCGCCGACGATTTTATTTCCAAGCCCTTCGACATCATCGACCTCAAAACCAGGGTGGACCGCGTCCTCGGCTGAGGAGAGCCGTCGATTTTCTGAATCTGACAAGACCTCTTCGATATTCTCTCCCCACTCCCGCGCCGCTTCACCTCTCCTGCTGTCTATCACTGGAATTGTCCGGTATCTTCTGCCGGAGAAAAACTCAAACATAGCCTTTCTTCTCATCCCAAGCCTCGTGACCATCGAACATCCCGCTGCCGCTGATCTTTTCTGCGACCTTCCGGAAGTGGAAACCGTGCACGGCGTAGGTGATGGCCAGCGGGAACAGGCGCGGTTTTCTGAGGAGCGACCAGAAGAAGAGTTTCCAGAAGTGGAACCGCTCCCTGCCGATCACCCCGAGGAACAGCATCGACTTGAACAGCGCCCCCAGGTGCCCCTGCTGCAGATGAAATTTCCCCTGCGGCCGCGGCCGATATTCCTGAAAGAGCTGGATCACCCGTCGATAGTACTGCTTGGGGGCATAGATGGTGTCGAGGATTTTCCGGTAGCCGGCGATGAGGGCCTCGGGTTGCATGCGGGGGACGAAATTGATATCGATGGCGGTGTTGTCGCCGGAAGAGTCCTTCAGCAGGCGGCCTTCTCGTTCCAGGCGCTGGTAGAGCCTGGTGCCGCGCAGGGCGGTGAGCACCCCGACCATGGCGGTGACGATGCCGCTCTCCTGGATGAAGCGGATCTGCTTGTCGAAGATCGTTGCCGGGTCGCTGTCGAAACCGACGATGAAGCCGCCGTGCACCTGGAGTCCGGCCTGCTGGATGCTCTTGACGGAAGCGAGCAGGTCGCGGCTCCTGTTCTGTTCCTTGCCGCTCTCGGCGAGACCCTCCTCATGCGGCGTCTCGATGCCGATAAAGACCTCCTCGAAGCCGGCGCGGACCATCATCTCCATCAGCTGCGGATCGTCGGCGAGGTCGATGGACGCCTCGGTGTAAAAATAGAAGGGGTACTCCTTGCTCTCCATCCAGTCGATGATGGCCGGCAGCACCTGCCGCTTCAGTTTTGGCTTGTCGCCGATGAAGTTGTCGTCGACGAAGAAAACGGCCCCCCGCCAGCCCTGGGCATAAAGGTTCTCCAGTTCGGCGATGAGCTGAGCCAGAGGCTTGCTGCGGGGCTTGCGACCGAACAGGGCGGTAATGTCGCAGAACTCACAGTCAAAGGGGCAGCCCCGCCCGTACTGGATATTCATGGCGGCGTAATCGTGCATCTCCACCAGGTCCCAGAGGGGAGGGGGCGTTTCCTTGAGCTGCGCCCAACCGTCGGCGGAATAGACCCGCCGGGGTGCGCCGCGCTGCAGGTCCTGCAGAAACAACGGCAGGGTGATTTCCCCTTCCCCAAGCACCAGATGGTCGACCTCGGGGAAATCGTCACGGCACGAGGTAAACAGGGGACCGCCGGCGACCGTTTTCACTCCCAGGCGCCGGCAACGGTCGATCACCTCCCGCGCCGACTGCCGCTGGATGGTCATGGCACTGATGAAGACATAATCGGCCCACTTCAGATCCTCATCGGCCAGGGGACGCACGTTCATGTCGACCAGCCGCTTTCCCCACGGCCCTGGCAGCATCGACGCCACGGTCAAAAGCCCCAGCGGCGGGAAACTCGCCTTCCTGTCGATGAATTTCATGGCGTTCCGGAAGCTCCAGAAAGTGTCCGGATAGTGGGGATAAACGAGGAGAATCTTCATATGAATGGACCCCTAAACGTGTTGTATGCAGGGAAATTACTTTTCGTATTCTATGGCTGTTCTTACGACTGTCATTGAAGCTAATGTAAACAATTTGTAAAAGTTGAGCGACTGCGGGTGACCCTTGAGGTCAGCGAATTCCGACTGCACGGGTAGCTGTTCATTGGGAAAAGATCAGTACGCTGTAAGGGCCGATGGCAAGCGCGGCGTGAAAGGGAAAGCCGTCGCATGCGCCTGCTTCGGCGCTTACGTCGGTACTCGGATGATTCCAGAAGTCGTCGTTGTAACCCTGCCAATCGCTGTTGAAACGCAGTTTCCAGGTCCCCGCCGCCGGAAAACCAATGACGTAGCCATCCTGCGGCTCGCGGAAAAAGTTGGCGACGACCACGACGTCGTCCGCCGCTCCGCCCTTGTCCCAACGATGAAAGGCGATGACCTTGCGATCGTCGTGCAGGTGATAGACCTGGGTGAACTGCCCGCAGAGCCCGCGGGTGAAGCCGTTGCGATTGAGCCGCAGCCAGATGAGATCTCGATAAAGCCGAACGATGCCGTGGAACTCGTCGCTTTGGTCCCAGTCGAGCGGGACCGTGTCGCGGAACCATCCGCCTTCGAGAAATTCCTGACCCTGGAAGAGCATGGGAATGCCAGGGGCGGTAAAGACCATGGCGGCGGCCAACGTCGACCGCTTCCGTGCGTACCAGCCCTTGGGATCATTCGGGTTGATCTCTTGCGGCACGCGCGCCTTGCCGTTCGCCACCTCGTCGTGCGATTCGCTGTAGATGACCCGGTCGAAGGCGTCGTCGTTGTAGCGGTAACAAAGGGCGTCGCGGATGGCGGCGAGTGACCGCTGTTCATCCGCGGGAGTTGCCACCGCCCGACGAATGGGGTGGACGAACATGGCGTCCCACTGCGAGCTGAAACCGGCTCCGCCGGCGCCGACGTCTTTCGTGAGCCAGTTGTTGTTCAGCAGATCCTCGGCGATCGTGATTCGGCCGGGAAACTTTTGGGAAACCTCGCGGTTGATCCACTGGAGCAGGCTCCAGCCATCGGGGAGCTCAAGGTCATCAGACCCATTGACGGTGCGAATGAATTGGGTGCAGTCGAAACGCAGGCCGTCGACGTGGTATTCTTCGAGCCACATCATGACGTTATCGAAAATATATTGCCGTACTTCGCCGCGTCCGTAATCGGGCCGGGTTTCCCCCCAGCGCGTTTTGGCCCGGTCGTCGTTGTAGAAGTAGATGCCGCCGCGATCATTCTCGGACCAGCCGTCGAATTGCCAAAGATCGAGATCGCTGGGGCCCAGATGATTGTAAACAACGTCCAGGATGACTGCTATGCCCTCCTGGTGGGCGCGCTTGACAAACTGCTTGAACGCCAAGGGCCCGCCGTAGTTGGTCTCGACCGAAAAGATATGGGCGGGGTTGTAGCCCCACGACCGATCTCCAGCAAACTCGCCCACCGGCATGATCTGGATCGCATTGACGCCAAGCTTTTTCAAATGTCCCAGACGGGCCGACACCGTGTCGAACTGGGCGGGCAGTTTGTCGTCCACCTGGTCGTTGAACGTGCCGACATGCAGTTCGTAGATGACAAGTTCGTTCCACGGCGCGAGTTGGAAGTCGTCCCCTTGCCAGTCGAAGCCCGGATCGTGAACGATGGCGTTGCCGACCGAACTGGTCACCTCGCGGGCGTAAGGGTCAATGCGCTTGCAATCGCCCTTTGCCGTGGCCAGCAGGTACTTGTACTGATCGCCGACTTGAGCCTCTGCCGCATCGGCGTACCAGCAGCCGTTCTCCTCGGCTTGCATGGGATGTCTGTCGCCGTCCCAGTCGTTGAACGAGCCGATGACGGACACTCGCCGGGCGTGGGGCGCCCACACGCGGAACGCAACTCCCGCCGCATGAGGGATGGCCCCCATGCCCTTGATCCTGGTTTCATCGCTCATGGAGATATCCTCCGCGTTACAGCCCCATTTCCAAAAACAGGCTAGGCAGATTTTCCGGGTCTGCAGTCAGCTGACTTGCTCATTTGCGCTTCCTGATAGCTTCGCGCAAGATAGTCCCGACCTCGTCCCGGATTTGTTCCGCTCCCGTTTTGAGGTCTTCCCATTCATCCTCGCTGGCGGCCGATATCCCTTGCAGCTTTACCGCGGCCTCATCCCGCTTGAGCTGCAAGGCTGCGATCGTGTATGCATATTCAAACTTCTCCTCGGGCGTGGCGCTTTCTGCTTTGTCCTTGAGCCGCTCGATCTGCAAATCCCATTCAACCATCTGCGCAGAGAGATTTTCGACGTACTCTGTTCGCTTGTCCATGCGGGCAACCTCCGCTCAAAGTCACAATGACCGGCCACGCCATCTGGTTCTTCCTCAGGCATGCTCAGGCGTTCTGCCGGGTCAGGACCTGGTTTGCGTTAATTAAAAGTGAAAAAGAAGGTCGCTCCCTCGCCCGGTTTACTTTCGGCCCAGACCCGCCCGCCGTGGCGCCTGACGATCCGTTCCACCGTGGCGAGGCCGATGCCGTGTCCCGCGACGTCCGTTCCTGCGAGCCGTTGGAAAGGAAGGAACAGCTTGTCTGCAAACGCCATGTCGAAGCCCGGCCCGTTGTCGCGGACAAAACAGGCCGGTTTGCCGTCAACCTCCGTCGCGCCGAATTCAATGACCGCCCCCTCCCGACTGCCGGCATACTTCCAGGCGTTGCCGATAAGATTATCCAGGACCACCCGCAACAGGGCCGGATCGCCTTCGGCCACTATCCCTGGTGCGATCCGGAACAGGACCCGGCACTCCGGGTCCGCCACTTTCAGTCCCGTGGACACTTCTTCCGCCACTTTGCTGAGGTCAACCTTTTCATGGCGCATTTCGACGCGAGTGACGCGCGAAAAATCGAGCAGGGTATTGATGAGCCGGTTCATGCGCAGGGTGCCTTCGTATATTTCCCGGATATATCCCTTGCACTGTTCATCGAGTCTGTTGCCATGCAGGTCCTGGAGTACTTGACAATACCCGTGGATGGTCGTCAAGGGATTGCGCAGGTCGTGGGAGACGCTGTAGTTGAATGCCACCAGTTCGATATTCGCGGATTCCAGCTCGGCGGCGCGGGCAGCCAGGTCGGTGTGCAGAATTTCGAGATTTTTCTCCAGCTGTCTGCGTTCGGAAATATCGAGGATAGCTGCGCGACACTCCTGCCCTGAAGCAACGGCCACGGCTTCAACCTGCACCAATAGCGAGCCTTTTCCTTCTTTCAGAAGCGCCAGCTCACAGGCCTCTTTGGCTCGGCTCCCGCATGCCCTCCGGAGGAATGCGGTGAAGACGGGACGGTCGGCAACGGTGACGAACTCCTCGAAACGCCGGGCGAGCAGCCGGGAGCGCTCGATACCGAGGAGCCTGGCGCCGCTGAGGTTCACGGCACGGATGGCCCCGTCGCGGTCGAAGGTAAAGTAACCGACCGGGG
>DASPGW010000226.1 GCA_035620395.1 Desulfuromonadales bacterium
GCCCGCTACGACGGCAAGGACGGCAACAAGATTCTCCGTCAGGTCTACAAGCGGGATACCGGCGAGACGATGTGGGACATCACGGCACCGGTCTACGTCAAGGGGAAGCACTGGGGCGGCTTCCGCATCGGCTTCTCCATCGGCCAGACGGAAAAGGCAATCGCCGAACTGCGCAACACCGTGGCGCTGTCGATGCTGCTGGTGCTGGTGGTCGCATCGGTGACCATCTACCTGGTGGTGGCGCGCATTACCAGGCCGCTGAAGCGGGTGACGGAGGTCGCCGAGCGGATCGCCGACGGCCATCTGGAGGAGACCATCGAGATCGTCTCGGATGACGAAATCGGCAAGCTGGCGAGGACGTTCAACAAGATGACGCAGGTGATCGTCAAGAACCTCAAGAGTGAGATCGACAAGAGCGGCCGGCTGATTGTCAGTGTCAAGGAGGCGATTCAGCAGCTTTCGACCAGCGCCAACGAGATCATGGCGATCTCCGCCCAGCAGTCCTCCGGCGCTACGCAGCAAGCCTCGGCGGTGCAGGAGGCGACCACCACTTCCGAGGAAATTGCGGTGACCGCCAAGCAGGTGGCCGAAAACGCGTTGCGGGTGGAGGCCCAGGCGGAGCAGGCGAGCAGTGCTTGCGCCACCGGGGTGCAGGCGGTGGGCAGCGCCGTTGACGGCATGGGCCAGCTCAAGGCCCAGGTGCAGTCGATCGCCGAAGCGATGCTGCAGCTGGGGGAGAACTCGCAGAAGATCGGCGGCATCGTCGATATCATCGATGAGATCTCCGACCAGACCAATCTGCTGTCGCTCAACGCGGCGATCGAGGCGGCCGGTGCCGGCGAGGCGGGCAAACGTTTCTCCATCGTCGCCGGCGAAGTGAAGCGGCTGGCCGAACGGACGGTGGACGCGACCGGCCAGATCAAGGGGCTCATCGAGCAGATCCAGAAGGCGACCAACTCGACGATCCTGCTGACCGAAGAAGGGACCAAAGGGGTCGATGCGGCCAGCACGCGGGTGGCCCGGGTCTCCGAGGCGCTGACCAACATCATCGCCATGGTTCAGGAGACGACCGGCGCGGCGCGCGAAATCAAGCTTTCGACCCAACAGCAGACGACGGCGAGCGAACAGATGGCCGACACCATCGCCGAGGTGCGCGACGTCGCCGCGCAGGTGGCGGCGAGCGCCGAAGAGACGGCGCAGGCGATCGCCGAACTCACCGGACTGGCCGAACGGCTGAAGGAACTGGTGGAAGAAGAGGCCTAGGTTGAAAACCAGGAAGTACATTGAAATTTTCGCCCGCGAGGCGGAGGAGCACCTGCAGCTCCTCCGCCAGGGTTTTCTGGCCATGGAGAAGGACGGCCTGGTCCCGGAGCGGCTGCAGGCGCTGCTGCGCAGCGCCCATACCCTCAAGGGTTCCGCCAGGATGCTCGACCTGGGTCAGCTCGGCCAGGTGGCGCACGATCTCGAAACCCTGCTCAAGGAGGTGGAGAGCGGCGGCCGTCCCTTGACTTCCGCCCTGACCGACCTGCTGCTGGTGGCCACCGATGCTCTCGAAGCGCTGACCGCCCAGGCCCATTCCGGCGGCGAGATCGCCGTCAACGTCGATGCCGTTCTGGAGGGGCTCAAAACCGGCATCCTGCCTGAGCATCCGGTCTTGCCGGCGCCCCAGGTGGCGGCCGAAAAGGCGGAGCGGGACACGGTGCGCGCCAGCGTCGCCAAGCTCGACCAGATGGTCAACCTGCTCGGTGAATTGTTCATCGTCCGCCGGATGCTCGAGGAGCGGGGGCGGCAGATGGATGGGCTGCGGGGTCGTCTGGACGGTTTCCTGCGGCGCCTGCGGCGGGCCGAGAACTACCACCTCTGCAAGGACATCCTCGACGATTTCACCCGGCTGAACCTCGATTTCGAGCGGGACACCCTGGCGCTGGCGTACCTTTCGGATGAACTGCATGACGGCGCCATGGAACTGCGCATGCTCCCCCTTGCCACCATCACCGACGATCTGGTGCGCATGACTCGGGACCTGGCCCGCGACCAGCAGAAGGAGATTCATTTGAGTCTCAGCGGCGAGGAGGTGGAACTCGACCGGATGATGCTCGAAGCAGCCCGGCCGATGCTCCTGCACATGCTGCGCAATGCCGTCGACCACGGCATCGAGACACCGGAAGCGCGACTGCGGGCGGGCAAACCCGCCGTCGGCCGGGTGGAACTGTCGGCCCGCTACGAAGGCGGCTTTGTGCGCCTGGTGCTGCGCGACGACGGGAGCGGCATCGACCCGGAGCAGATCCGCCGGGTGGCGGTGGAGCGCCGGCTGCTGGCCGCCGATGAAGCCGGCCAGCTCAGCGACGAGGAGGCGGTCTACCTGATCCTGCGCCCCGGCTTCTCGACCCGTGAATTCATTACCGACGTCTCCGGTCGCGGCGTCGGCATGGATGTGGTCAAGGCGAATGTCGACCGGGTCAAGGGGAATCTGGTCATTCACTCCGCCCCCGGCAAGGGGACGGAGATGATTCTCCTGCTGCCGTTGACTCTGGCGGTGGTCACCAGTCTGCTCGTCGACTGCGAAGGGGAGGTCTATGCCATTCCCCTGCATTACGTTTCGGAAATCCTGCGCCTTGCGGAAAAGGATGTCCTGACCGAAGGCAGCAGGGAGGTCGTCCGGGTCCGCGGCAATACCCTGCCGCTCTTCGCCCTGCGGGAAATTCTCGGGCTCTCCCGCCAGCAGGCGGCGTCGAAGCGGAGCACCGCCCTGGTCCTCAATTTCCGTGAACAGCAACTGGCCTGCCTGGTTTCCAAATCCCTCGGGGTCCAGGAACTGGTGGTCAAGGGGATGGGCAAGCAGCTCAAGAGCGTGGAATTTTTTTCCGGGGCGACCATCCTGGGCGACGGAGCGCCGGCCCTCATTCTCTCGGTCCCCGATCTTTTCAGCGCCAGCCTTGCCGGGCGGGGAGGCCGTCTGCGCCAGGAGCCGGAGGGGGGGCGGGCACCGACCAGAAAAGGGCGCATCCTGGTGGTCGACGACTCCATCACCACCCGGACCATGGAAAAGAACATCCTCGAGACCCACGGCTACGAGGTCACCATCGCGATCTCCGGTCCAGACGCGCTGACCAAGATCGCCGGCGTCGATTTCGCATTCGACCTGGTCGTCAGCGACGTCGAAATGCCCGGCATGAGCGGCTTCGAGCTGACACGGAAGCTGCGGGAGTTGGAGCGCACGCGGGAAACCCCTGTCATCATCGTCTCCTCCCTTGCTTCGGATGCCGACAAGCGCCAGGGGATCGAAGCCGGAGCGCAGGCCTACATCGTCAAGGGAAGTTTCGACCAGGGGACCTTGCTGAGCACGGTGGAAACCCTTATCGGTTAGGATTAGAATGGAATAGCCCGTGATGCACCTGGGGCTCAAGCGAGGGGTGACTTTGTTGTTGACAGGTGGCAGCGGGGATGACGCATTGACGTTTTGTCGATACGTCCCCAGCCCTTTACATGAGTAGATAGAAAAGACATGGTCCAAGTTCTCATCGCAGACGACTCGCTGCTGACGCGGATGGTCCTCAAGGATCTCCTGGCGAAGGACCCGGAAATCAGGGTGATTGCCGAGGTCAGTGACGGCCGCCAGGCGGTGGCGGAAACCATCCGGCTGCGCCCCGACCTGGTTATCATGGACGTGCTGATGCCGGTCATGGACGGCCTGGAGGCGGTGACCGAAATCATGGCCAGTTGTCCGACGCCGATCCTGGTCCTCTCGGCCAACATCGATCCCACCGACAGTCGCAGCGCTTTCAGCGCCATCCAGCGCGGCGCCCTCGACGTCATGGAGAAACCCCAGGGGGTGGTAACCGAGGCTTTCGAGGAGATCGCTGCCCGGCTGGTGGAAAAGGTCAAGTTTCTCGCCCGGGTCAAGGTGATCCATCACTTCCGTCGCCAGCGTCCGCCGCTTCCCAAGCTGGCTCCACCCGCGGACGGTCCCCGGGACATTCTGGCCATCGGTGCCTCCACCGGCGGGCCGAAGGCGGTCATGCGGCTGATGAAGGATCTGCCCCGCGAAAGCAAGGCGAGGGTGCTCATCGTCCAGCACATCGCCCGCGGCTTCGCCCCCGGGTTCGCCGAGTGGCTCGACCGGGAAAGTCCGTTCCGGGTTCGTCTGGCCCGCGATGGCGATGCTCTGGAAACGGGGGTGGCGCTGGTCGCTCCCAACAACGTCCACATGGAAGTGCGGAACGAACGGGTCTGTCTGATCGACACGCCGCCCGTCAACTGCTGCCGTCCGTCGATCGATGTCCTCTACCGGTCGCTGGCCAGCGGTGCCCTGGCCCCTTCCGTGGTGGCGGTTCTGCTGACCGGCATGGGTCGGGACGGAGCCGACGGAATGGCCGATCTCAAGCGCCGGGGCAGTTACACCATTGCCCAGGACGAGTCGACCTGCGCCGTCTTCGGCATGCCGAAGGCCGCCATCGCCCTGGGGGTGGTCGATCAGACGCTCCCCCTGTCCGCTATCCCGGCCGCCCTTGCCCAGTTGCTGCGGCGCTGAAATTCGCAAAATTCTTTGCAACCGTCGGCAGCTGTGCTATTTAAAGGCGCAGCGGCGACCGTTTCGATCCCCGTCGCCCGGATGCTGATCAGAAAAGAGGATTGCCATGTCTCTGCGTGTCTACAATACGATGGCCGGCCGCAAGGAGGAATTTGTTCCCCTGCACCCCGGCAAGGTCGGGATGTACGTCTGCGGCGTCACCGTCTACGACTACTGCCACATCGGCCATGCCCGCGCCAACATTGTCTTCGACGTCATCTACCGCTACCTGAAGTTCGCCGGTTTCGAGGTGAACTATGTGCGCAACTATACCGATGTCGATGACAAGATCATCAACCGCGCCAACGAGCGCGGAATCGACAGCCGACAACTGGCCGAAGAATTCATCCGCGCCTTCGACGAGGACATGGCGGCCCTCGGCCTCGACCTGCCGACCCATCAGCCGAAGGCGACCGAGTACATCCCGCAGATCGTCGGCATCGTCCAGCGCCTGATCGAGCGGGGACTGGCCTACGCGACAGGGGGCGACGTCTACTTCGCGGTGGAGAAGTTCACCGGCTACCTCAAGCTCTCCAAGCGCAACATGGAAGAGATGCAGGCCGGGGCGCGCATCGCCCCCGGCGAGCAGAAGCGCCACCCGATGGATTTCGCCCTGTGGAAGGCGGCCAAGCCGGGCGAGCCCGCCTGGGAATCTCCCTGGGGGCCGGGGCGGCCGGGCTGGCACATCGAGTGCTCGGCGATGAGTTCCTCGCTGCTCGGCGACACCTTCGACATCCACGGCGGCGGTCGCGACCTGATCTTTCCTCACCACGAGAACGAGATCGCCCAGAGCGAGGGGGCGAGCGGCAGACCGTTTGCCCGCTATTGGCTGCACAACGGCTTCGTCAACGTCAACCAGGAAAAGATGAGCAAGTCGCTGGGGAACTTCTTCACCATCCGCGACATCCTCAAGAAGTACGACCCGGAGGTGGTGCGTTTCTTCATTCTCACCGCCCACTACCGCTCCCCCATCGACTTCTCCGACCAGAACCTCGAGGATGCCCGCGCCGGCCTCAGCCGCTTCTACGAGGCGCTCAAGGCCGCCGGCGAGTTGCTGGCGAGCCGACCGGTCCCCAGCCGGCTCACCTGCCCGGTGATCAAGGACGAGGAGCGGGAGGTCTTCGACCGCATCGAGGCGCTGGAGGACAAGTTCGCCGAGGCGATGGACGACGACTTCAACACGGCGCTCGCCATTGGCCACCTCTTCGAGGCGGTGCGGGGGATGAACCGGCTGATCACCGAGAACCGCTTCGACGAATGCTCCCTGTCGCTGGCGGTGCTGCGCGACGCCCGCAGCAAGCTGCTCAAGCTCGGCGGCGTGCTGGGGCTCTTCACCTCCGATCCCGCCGCCTGGCTGGCCAGGAG
>DASPGW010000227.1 GCA_035620395.1 Desulfuromonadales bacterium
TCGAGACCGAAGGGGACGGAGCCGAAAGAGACGAAGTTTTCGTTCTTCCCTTTCCAGTAGCCCGGCCAGTCGTGGCCGATCTCCGCCGAGCCCTTGCTGACCGCGTCGAAGGATTCCATGGCGCCGACCAGCTCGCCGGCCGAGAAGAGTTTGATTTCCAGACGGCCGCCGGAGGCGAGGGCGACTGAATCGGCGAAGTGCTGGGCCATGTCGTAGAAGAGCAGGCCCTTGGTCCAGGGCATGACCATCTTCCAGCGGATTTTCTCGGTGGAGGGTTTGATGGTCCGCAATTCCTTCTGGATCGCCTCGTGACGCTTGTCGGTGCCGAACTTCTCGCGCTGCTTCTTCTCCTGGGCGAAGGCGCTCGGCGCCAGGACCAGGGTGAGGGCGGTCAGCAGACCGACCAGCGACTTGATTCTCCTCATTGTCTGTCCTCCTTTGAACTTCGGGTTAACAGTTTGGCCGGCTAGGATCCTGCGACGGCCGCCAGGGTCAATTCGAAACGACTTGCCTTGAAAAACCCTTATAACCAAAAAACCAATTATTGGTAAGACCAATATGCATACCCTAGCCGAAGCTTTTTCCTTCGTCAAGAGAAAACAAACGGTGTTTTTTAAAAAATGCGCAATCCCCTGGATCGTATACGCTTTTTCCTGCGATCAGGCGGTATCTCGCGCAGAACCCAATCCGGCATGGTCCCGCTGGCGGCTGCGAATCTCCTTCAACTTGCGGGCGGCGCTTGCCTGGCTGATGCCTAAAGCTTCCGCGACCCGCCGCGTGGTGCCATACTGCCTGAGGGCCTGCAGAAGAATCTTCTGCTCCTGCTCAAACAACATCTCTTTCAGCGACAGGTCGTTCAGGCCGTCGCGCTGGCCCGGGGTCGGGGCGGCGTCCTCCCGGGTGATGGTTTCCTCGGGTGAGGTGACAACGAGCCGTTCGACCAGATTTTCAAGTTCGCGCACGTTTCCTTTCCAGGGTCGCGCGACGAGGTCGTTCACCAGTTCGCGGGAGAGTTCCTTGTAGGTCTGATATTTGCGGTTGAAGCGATCGGTGAAGTAGCGGATCAGCAGAGGGATATCCTCGCGCCGTTCGCGCAGTGCCGGCAGGCGGATGGGTACAACATTGAGACGATAGTAGAGGTCTTCGCGAAATTTACCCGCCGTCGCCAGGGCAGCGAGATCCTTGTTGCTGGCGGCGATCAGCCGCACGTCGACGGCAGTGACTTCCCGGCCGCCGACGCGGAAAAACTCCTTGTCCTGAATCACTCCGAGCAGCCTCGACTGCAGGTGCAGCGGCAGCTCGGATACCTCATCGAGAAAAATGGTGCCGCCATCGGCGGTCTCGAAAAGTCCTGCCTTGCCGCGGCGGTCGGCGCCGGTAAAGGCGCCCGACTCATAGCCGAAAAGCTCGGATTCAATCAGCGATTCGGGGATGGCGCCGCAGTTGATCTGCAGAAAAGGCTTGTCCTTGCGGTCGCTGGTACGATGGATCATCCTGGCAATCAGACTCTTGCCAACCCCCGACTCGCCGCTCAGCAGAATGGTCGAGCCGGTATTGGCGACCCGCAGAGCCAGGTCGATGGCGTGGGTCATCGGCGGACTGCAGGTGACGATGTCCTCCGCCCGCAGCAAACGTTCCCGGGCAGTATCTGCATCGATCTCGCGGTTGTAGTTGACGACCGTCAGATCCCAGATGGTGTTGATGACATAGCGGATAGCTCCCTGATCGTCAAAAATCGGCTTCCCCTTGACCAGCAGTTTGCGGTTGGTACGGGTCGAGTAGGTGGCGGTAACCGGCGTCTTGCGCTCGAGGACGAGCAGACTGGCCGAACCGCTGAAGTAGTTGTCCGGCCCGACCAGGTCGTAGAGGCTTCTGCCGGCCAACTCGGCGTTGCTGAAACCGGACATTTCCTCAAAAGTTCGATTGACCCCCACCGTCACCCCCCGGCCGTCGACAACGTAGATGCCGTTCTCGACATTGTCGAAGACGAGTTCCAGCAGTTCCTTGTCCATTGCGCGTGCCGTATCCCGGTTCACCTATAGCACTCCCTGCCCCGGGTGCAAGAAATCGGGGCTGATTTGAATCGGGCATGGTGGATGGTCTTTGGGCGCCGCCCGCGTGAGCGGCACCCGCCAGACTCAGGTCGCCGTCCAGCCGCAGTCCATGGTGATGCTGCTGCCGGTAAAGCAGGCAGCCTTGTCGGAGCAGAGATAGAGGACGAGTTCGCCGATTTCGCTCGGTTCGATCAGACGCTTGACCGCGGCGTTCTTCAGCATGATCTCTTCGACGACCTGTTCGGGCGGGATATTGTGGACCTTGGCCTGATCGGCAATCTGCTTGTCGACCAGGGGGGTGCGCACATAGGCCGGGCAGATCGAATTGACGGTGATGCCGAATTTACCCCCTTCGAGGGCGGCGGTCTTGGTCAACCCCGACATGCCGTGCTTGGCGGAGATGTAGGCGGATTTGAAGGGGGAGGCGACCAGTCCGTGTACGGAGTTGATGTTGATGATGCGCCCCCAGCCTGCCTCCTTCATCCCCGGCCAGACATACTTCATCAGACGGAAGGGGGCGGTGAGCATCAGGGCGATCATGAACTCCCACTTCTCCTCGGGAAACTCCTCGATGGGCGAGACATGCTGAATGCCGGCGTTGTTGACCAGGATATCGACCCGGCCATGTTTTGCCAAAGCGGCGTCGACCAGGGACCGGCAGTCGGCCTGCCGGCTGAGGTCGGCCTTGACGAAGAGAGCGCCGATCTTTCCGGCTTCGGCCTGGCCGGCCACCTCGTTGAGGTCGGCCATGACCACCCGGACGCCGCTGGCGGCCAGGGCCTGGGAGACGGCAAGGCCGATACCGCTGGCCCCTCCGGTGACGATTGCAGTGCGCTGGGTCATGGAATCCTCTTCAGTGGGTGATGAGATTGGCGACAATTTTCACCGGGCAGCCGGTCTTGCTCCTGACGTCGTCCAGGGTCGCGCCGGGGGCGAGTTCCAGCAGGGTGATCCCCTGTTCGGGGTCGACGCTGAAGACCCCAAGTTCGGTGACGATCATGTCGACGACGTTCTTGCCGGTCAGGGGCAGGGTGCAATCTTTCATGATTTTCGGGCTGCCGTCCTTGGCGACGTGGTCCATCATGATGATGATCTTCTTCACCCCGGAGACCAGATCCATCGCCCCGCCCGGTCCCTTGACCATGGCGCCGGGAATCATCCAGTTGGCCAGGTCGCCGAACTCGGAGACCTGCATGGCCCCCAGAACCGAGAGGTCGATGTGGCCGCCCCGCACCATGGCGAAAGACTCGGCGGAATCGAAGAAAGCAGCTCCCGGCAAAGCCGTCACGGTCTGCTTGCCGGCATTGATCAGGTCGGCATCCTCCCTACCCTCTTCCGGAAAGGGGCCGACGCCGAGCAGGCCGTTTTCAGCATGCAGGGTGACGGTGATGCTCTCGGGGATATAGTTGGCGACCAGGGTCGGCATGCCGATCCCGAGGTTGGCATACATGCCGTCCCTGAATTCCTGGCTGATGCGTCTGGCCTGCCACTCGCGGATCGGCGAAAAGCCCTTGATGGTCACCTTGCCGGCCAGGGTGCGCTGCTCGATCGGCTTTTCATAGCGGCCTCCCACCACGATGCGGTCCACATAGTTGCCCGGGGTATGAATCGCCAG
>DASPGW010000228.1 GCA_035620395.1 Desulfuromonadales bacterium
TCCCGGTCGGCCTCCTTGCTCTTGAGGGTTTCGCGCTTGTCGTGCAGCTTTTTCCCCCGGCCGATGCCGATTTCGAGTTTGACCCGGCTCTCCTTGAAGTAGATCTTCGTCGGCACCAGGGAAAACCCCTTCTCCTCCACCTTGCGCGTCAGCTTGACGATCTCTTCGCGGTGCAGGAGCAGCTTGCGCATCCGGGTCGGATCGGGGTTCTCCCGGCCGCCCATCTCATAGGGGCTGATGTGCATGTTGTTGACGAAGATCTCGCCGTCCTTGATCCGGCAGAACGCCTCCTTGAGATTGACCTTGCCGAGCCGCATGGATTTGACCTCGGTCCCGGTGAGCACCATCCCCGCTTCCACCACCTCGTCGATAAAATAGTCGTGATACGCCTTTTTGTTGGTGGCGATGATCTTAATGCCCATGCTTGAGGTCTTCCTGGAGGGCTTCATCCGCCGACAGAATCTCGGCGATGCGCGGCATGAAGGCCTCCTTCGGAATGGCCCGGCTGCCAATGCGGATGATGAAGAAGGAGCCGGCCAGAAAGGCGGTGCCGATCAGGGCCGCCAGCAGGTTGGGGTCCGGGCCGCCGGCCATCCGGGTACCGACGGCATGGCCGGCCAGGGCGCCGATGATCAACGCGACGAGCGGGACGATATAGAGCAGGAAGGAGGACTGCAGGAAAGATTTGGAACTGGTGACCAGCCGAACCTTGTCCCCCACTGCGGCACCGATGAGGTTATGGGCCTCGACCAGCATCGAACGGTTGTCGTCGCCGACCTGGCAATTCTGCATGGAAGCGCAGTTCTGGCAGAAACTGCTCTTCTGGCAGAGAACCACCGCTACCATTTTCCCCTTCAGCTCGACAACACTGCCATATTCTTCAAGCATGAGTCACCTCATCTGTTCCTTTTTATCCGCAAAGTCCTGGACCCAAAGATGCCGACGGCTCAGCTGCGTTCGGCGCGGAAGGGGATTATAGAGACTCGTCAGCCTTTTTGCAACACATCACGACCGTCGAGGTAGAGGGCAGCCACCTCGGCGCTGCGCCCCGGGGAGCAGAGAAACTCCGCCAGATCGGCGGCGGGCGGCAGCGACGGCGGGACCAGGACCTGAAAATGGGCTCCCCGGTTCACCTCGAGAACTCCCATCTCGCCGCCGAGGCCGAGCGCCGCAGCACCGTTGCGGGTCGCCATCGTCAGCAGCTGCGGGGGCGACAGGCGTCCTTCGAACCAGTTGCGGGCAAAAGCGATCTCGTCCCACAGGGAAAGGGTATCACAACTGGCGAGGCTGTCGGTCCCCAGGGCCAGCGGCACGCCCTGTTTGAGGTACAGCTCGACCGGGGCCCGCCCCACGCCCAGCCGGGCATTGGAGCGGGGGCAGAGAACGACGCTGGCGCCGGCCCGGGCCAGGCGCCCGGCATCCGCTGCCCTCACCTGCACCCCGTGGATCAGCAGGTTGCCGGCTACGAGCCCGCCCCGTTCGGCCAGGTAGGCCAGCGGCGTACGCCGGGCCGGCGGCGGCAGCATCTCGCGCCACCCGACATAGGGATAAAAGACCTGCGCCAGCGGCCCGTCGGCATCCCGCAGGAAGGCAACCTCATCCGCCGATTCGGCCAGGTGGGTAGCGACGGGGACCCCGCGGCGGCGGGCGAAATCGAAAATTTCTTCCAGGTATTCGGCGGACAGGGTGTACGGCGAGTGGGGGGATATTCCCGGCTCGAGAAAGCCCACCCTCCCCTTGTCGAGCAGCTCGCCGATGGTGCGCAGAAGCTCCCGGTTGCGGGCCGGATCGAGCCCCAGGGTTTCGTAGTAGAGCCGGCCCTTCAGGGGCGCTGGCGCATAGGCCGAGCGGGCCGGAAAACAGGAAAGGATGTCACCGACGGCGCCGGTGCCGGCCGCCAGGGCCAGCCGGATCCCCTCCTGCAGGGAGAGGAGATAGCGGTCCGGCACCATCCGCCGCTTCACCCGGATCACCTGCAGGATCCAGTCGACGAAGGAGCCGGGGGCGGCGGTCTCGCCGACAATCGATTGCCAGCGGGGGTAGTGGGTCAGCTCCAGGTGGGTGTGGGCGTTGGCGAAGGGAGGGAGCAGCACGGCGTCGCCGCAATCGACGAGCTCGGCGTCGGCGCGGCGCAGCGCGGCAAAAGGGCCGACGGCGGTGATGCGCTTGCCTTCGACCAGCAGGGCGCCATCTTCAAGGGGCTCGGCGGCGATCGGAAGCAGGTAGCGGGCACGGTAGAGTTTAGCTTTTGGCATAGGTCCCATAGGACTTATATGACCCACAGGTCCTATAAAAAGCAGCTCGCACCGGCTTGAAAGCCTGCATCGCCCCCGGCACAGAGCGTCTCCGCCTGCTGCAGCAGGGCACGAATCTCCGGTTGTTGCACGATCTCGCACTGCTCGGCAAGAACCGCCGACAGTATTTCATCGGTCGTCAGCGGGTTGGCCAGGACCACCCGCAGCACGGTGATCTCCTGCGATCCATAGGCGGCGGCCCGCAGCCGAGTGCGGGAGACGAAGGTCTTGCCCGCTTCCCGCTGATACTTCTGCAGCAGCTGGTTGACCTGGTCGAGAACGGCGTTGATGCGGCCGCTCTGCGCCGCCGTCGCCCCGGCCAGCTTCTGCTGGACGGCGTGCGGACAGTAGCGGTAGGTCAGGATGTTCAGCTCCGGCTCGCTGGTCAGCTCGAAACCGGCATGCCGGCGGATCATCCCGGCGAAGGTCCGGGCCCGCTCGATCCCGAGGTCGATCAGCAGCTCGTACCCCTTGCGGCCGATGATCGACAGCCCGGCATGCACCAGCAGCGCCTTGCCCGGCCGCGACCCCTCCAGGGTATGGCTGCCGAGGTCCTTGGAGCCGTGGCGCAGGATATAGGCGGCGTGGTGTTCGATGGCGGATAGGGCCGTCGGGTCCTTGAAGACGACCATCCCCGCCCCCATCGGCACGTAGAGCTGCTTGTGCGCATCGATGGTGACCGAGTCGGCCCGGGCGATCCCGTCGAGCAGGTGGCGGTGGCGGTCGGAAAAGAGGGTCGGCCCGCCCCAGGCGGCATCGACGTGGAAATGGCAGCCGAATTCGGCGGCCAGATCGGCCATCGCCTCCAGGGGGTCGACGTTGCCGGTTTCGGTGGTTCCGGCGATGCCGACCAGCGCCAGGGGACGGATGTTCGCGTCCTGCAGGCGGCGGTATTCCCGTTTCAGCAGCCTCAGGTCGATGCGGTTGTTCGCATCGGTATCGACCATCACCAGGTTGTCCCGCCCGATGCCGAGCAGGTCGGCCGCCTTGCCGAAGGAATAGTGCCCCCGCCTGGAGACCAGGACGGCGATCCCCTCGCAACCGAGATGCTTCAGGGCGCGGCCCAGCCCCTCCTGCGCGATGCCGCGGAACGGGCCGTCCGGGGCGAAGAGACGATTGCGCGCCACCCACAACGCGGTCACGTTGGCGATGGTGCCGCCCGAGCAGAACGCCCCCAGGGCGTGCCGGCTGTTGTGGATCCACTGGCTGTAGAAGGCGTCGTCGCGGCGGTAGACCAAGCGGTGGAGCATGGCGAGCACCTGGCGCTCCAGCGGCGTGAAGGCCTTGGAGGTTTCCACCTTGACCAGGTTCTGGTTGAGCGCGGTCATGATCCGCGAGAGCGGCAGCATGAAGTACGGGAGCGCCGAGGTCATATGCCCGATGAAGCCGGGGGCAGCGGTGTGCACCGACTGGGCCACCAGCTTCTCCTTGACGAACTCGGTGTACTCGGAGACGAAGGTCGGCTCTTCCGGGATGGCCGCGGCCGAAAAATCGGCCTCGATCTCTTCGAGGTTGCGTTCGAGGGCGACGATGTGGGTCTGCAGAAACCCGGTGAGATTGTCGGTAATCGCCTGATCGATGGCGCCGAGGGTCGAATCGGGCGCTTCGGGCACCGTGAAGATCCGGTAGAGGTTTTCCAGGTTGGCGCGGGCCGTCTCTCTGCTTTTCGGCATCGTCCTGTCCCTTATTGAAGCAGGCAACCGTTGTCGATCAGTCTGGTCTTGCCGACAAATACCGCCATCAGCAGGACCGAATCGCTATCGACCCGGTCCTGCTCCTGCAGCGTCGACTGGTGACAGATCTGCAGGTAGTCGATCCGTGCAGCCTTCTGCTCTTCGATCATCGAGCGCAGGGCCGCAAGAATTTCGTCGCAGTCACGCACCCCGTCGCGGGCCATCTGCTGCGCCGTCGCCATCGCCCGCGACAGGACCAGGGCCTGCTGCCGCTGGTCGGGCGAGAGATAGACGTTGCGGGAGCTCATCGCCAGTCCATCCGCCTCGCGCACGATCGGCATGCC
Source organism: Desulfuromonadales bacterium (assembly GCA_035620395.1). Classification (NCBI taxonomy): domain Bacteria; kingdom Pseudomonadati; phylum Thermodesulfobacteriota; class Desulfuromonadia; order Desulfuromonadales; species Desulfuromonadales bacterium. The sequence continues at coordinate 4,312 of DASPGW010000228.1, forward strand.
GACGATCTCGACCGGCAGGTTGAGATCGAGGGTCATCCGCCGGATCACCGCCAGCTGCTGGAAATCTTTGCAGCCGAAGAAAGCCTCGTGCGGCTGGACGATGCCGAAGAGTTTGGCCACCACCGTCGTCACGCCGCGGAAATGCCCGGGACGGCTCCGCCCGCAGAGGGTATCGGTGAGCCCCTCGACGTCGACGTAGGTGGCGTAGCCGGCCGGGTACATCGCCCGCGCCTCGGGAGCGAAGAGCAGATCGGTGCCGGCCGAACGGGCCATTTCCGCGTCGCGGCTCAGGTCGCGGGGATAGGCCTCGAAGTCCTCCCCCTGGCCGAACTGGGTGGGGTTGACGAAGATGGAGAGGACGAGGACGTCCCCGCGCTCACGCCCCTCGCGCAACAGCGACAGATGCCCCTCGTGCAGGTAGCCCATGGTCGGCACGAAGGCGATGCGCTTGCCCTCGCGGCGCAGGTCGAGACAGAGCCGCTGCATCTGTTTGACGTCGGTGATGATTTCCATGAACTAGAAACTGTGCTCCTTGTCGGGAAACTCCGCCCCCTTGACTTCGCGGATGTAGTCGTCTATCCCCTGGCGGATGGTTCCGGAAACATCGGCGAACTTCTTGACGAACTTGGGCGAGTATTTCTCGCACAGGCCGAGGATGTCGTGGATGACCAGCACCTGTCCGTCGCAGTCGACGCCGGCGCCGATGCCGATGGTCGGGATGGCGAGAGCGGCGGTGATCTCCCGGGCCAGCGCGGCGGGAATCCCTTCGAGCACCAGGGCAAAGGCGCCGGCTTCCTCGATGGCCCGGGCATCGGCCAGGATCTGCTGCGCCTGCCTCGCCTCCCTCCCCTGCACCCGGTAGCCGCCCATGCGGTGAATCGACTGCGGGGTCAGCCCGATATGCCCGACCACCGGGATGTCCATGTCGACAATCGCCCGGACGGTGGCGGCGACGTGCGCCCCCCCTTCGAGCTTGACCGCCTGGGCGCCCCCCTCCTTGACCAGCCGCCCGGCATTGTAACGAGCCTCCCGCAGGTCGACCTGGTAGGAAAGAAAGGGCATGTCCGCCACCACCAGCGCCCGCCTGGTGCCGCGCACCACGGCCCGGGTATGGTAAAGCATCTCCTCGACGGTCACGGGCAGGGTGTTGTCGTACCCCGAGAAGACCGTGCCGACCGAGTCGCCGACCAGGATCATGTCGATGCCGGCCTGATCCATCAGCCGGGCGAAAGGGTAATCATAGGCGGTCAGAACGGTGATTTTTTCAGCCGCATCCTTCATCCGCCGGATATCAAGTATCGTCTTCTGCTTGTCCACTAGGCGATCACTCCTGCCGCCCCCGAAAGAGCCGGCGCATAAAAAATGCCTTCCGGACTAAGTCCGAAAGGCATATGAACAGGTCCGGGCAGAGCTCACGGCCTCTCAGCTATCGCCTTCCGTCCCGGTCCTCTGGATCCAGGCGGTATCTTTACTTGTCGGATCGTCAACGGTCTTGCTGGGCTCCGGTACGAGTTCCGGGCCGACCGCCGTCTTTCAAAAAAGCGTTTTAGCGTATACCATGAAGAAACATGCGCTGTCCAGCATTATTGCACGGGGGCCATTTCGGGGCCAATCTGAAAAACGCCTGGCGCTCGGAACTCAGGCCGTAAGCTCGCCCTGCTTGGGGGTGCTGCGCGCCGGCCGGCCGAGAAGTCCGGAAAGGGAAAATATCGAGGCCGGCGGAAGAGACCCCGTAAGCATCATTTCGGCGGCTTCCCGCAGGAGCGGCTTTCGTGCCACCTGCCAGGCCAGGAGGTCGGGGAGTCCGGGCATGTTCAGCCATTTCTGGGCCCGGCGATACCCCTGAAAGGCAGCCCGGTAGCGCTGTTCGACTGTCAGGCCGTAGCGGGCCAGGAATGCTCCGGAAAAATCGCCGCTGCGCAAGGCTTCGCCGGCGATCTGGCCGGCCAGCAGACCCGTTTCCAGCGCCTTGCCCACCCCCTCGCCGGTAAACGGCAGGGTAGTGCCGAGCGCTTCCCCGGCGACCAGCAGACCGGCACGGCTGCTCCGCGCACCGGCCAGGCCGGTGCGCAGCAGGCCGCTGCAGGGGACACCCACCATGTCTTCCAGACTGGCCACCGCCCGGGCCGGGGGGAAGGAGCGGAGAAAATAGTCGAAGAGCCGGTTCAGGTCGGTCTGGGATGGATCGGCGCCGTGCAGGAACAAGCCGCAGCCGATGTTATAGAGTCCGTCGGGAAGCGGGAAAACCCAGCCGTAGCCCGGGAACATCTGGCGATCGTACGAAATGTGCAGGGCGTCCGCGGCTTCTCCCGAAAGGTTGCGAAAATAGGCACGGATGCCGACCGCGGACGGCTCCGCCTGCAGACAGACGCCGAAATCACGGAGAGTGCCGCTGCGGGAGCCGGAAGCCAAAATCACCAGGGGGGCATGAATGGAGAAGAGCGGCTGCCGTTCGCTGCGCACGTTGACACCGATCACCGTCTCGCCATCCAGCAGGGGTGCCACCGCCTCGCCGGAAATCAACTGGACGCCGCAACGAACGGCCTCGTCCTGCAGCAGGGCATGCAGACGCTGCCGCTGCAGGGTCACGCTGGGCACAGCCAGCCGCACCGTGCGGCCGCCCGGCGCGGTCACCTCGAGGGAACCGAGGCAGCGACCGGCGCCACGCACCTGGTCCCCGACGCCAAGATCATCGAGAGCCCGCAAGGCATCGGGCAGCAGGCTATCACCACAGGTCTTGGGCTGCGGCCGGCGTGCCCGCTCGATCAGCAGAACCCGGCAGCCCTGGCGACCCAGGTGAACAGCTGCGGCACATCCGGCCGGTCCGGCCCCAACCACTACGACATCAGCATGCATGTTCAAACAGTTCCTGTCGATAACGTTGACTCGGGCGGTACCATTCTACACAGTCTGGCCGTTGCGTTTCAAGCACCGGCTTCTGCCCCCTGCTGCTTTCCAAAGGCCTTGAAATTTCGTCGATAAGTTCTATATTTCAGGTAAGAGCAAAACAGCTCGGAGGTGCTTATGCAAGGACTGATGATCCAGGACGAGTTACGGTGGCATGATCGCTGGTCATCCGAAATCGGCAAAAGGCTCAGCGTCAGGGACAGCACGCACCAGATGTTCGTCTTTGACGAGCGGCACACCCGCGAGGACATTCTCACGGTACTCACAGGCGTGCCTGCAGAACTCTACCGGCTGGTCGACGTGGAAGAAGCGGCCGATGAGAGCTGTGAATTCCAGGCCGATTCGGGGAAGTGCTACAAAGAGCTGCACTGAAAACGTGACCGGCATTCTTACTCCAGCAGCGATTCCAGCGCCCGGACCAGCAGAACGAAGGGATGAAAGTTGATCGGTGCGCTGCCGCGCATCCTTTCCGCAAGTCCCCGGAATGCCGGCATCTTCTGCCTCTTCGCGGTGGCAAAAGCCTCCAGATCGCCCGCCGACTCCAGCAGTAATACGCGTGTCAGCCGCAGGAGAACCGACGCAAAGCTCCCCTTGAGCATCTGTCGGGTCATCCGGTCCCAGCGGTCACGAACCGGCACCTCCTCCAGCCGACCGAGAATCCTGCCGATCCCGAGATGCTCCCGCAGCTCGTGAAAAGCTCGCGCCACGGCGTGCAGGTCGCTGCCGGTTTCTTCCATGAGGGTAATGACGGGAAGAAAATCCGCCACCAGCGGCAGAATCGACAGCTTCCGGGCAACCTCCGGCGGCAGGCCGGCCGCTTCCAGCTTCCGTGCAAACTCCTGGCAGGCATGCCATTCGGCCTCGGCGAGGACCCCGCTCAGACTCCGGCTGAACAGCTGGAACTGCGCCTGCAAGGCGGCGATCCTGGCCGCTTCCGACGTCAACTTCACACCGTGCTCGTGAGCCCAGAGACAGAGCGACGCCAGGGCCTTTTCGAGGCGCAGCAGCAACTGGTACTGCTGCCCGGCGGGCAGGCGGTCGTCGAAAACCAGGAGCTGCCGACGCAGATCGGTGCCGCCGATGATCCGATCGGCAGCAAGGTAGACCGCCACGACCTGAGCTATCGCGGCCCCGGATTGACGCCCCAGATGCACGACGAAAGGGCTGCCGGCCTGATCGACCAGCGCATTGGTGATCATGGTGGCGGTAATTTCCCTGGCCAGGGGGTGTCCGGGAAGATGGCCGGCAAACCGTGCCCGGATTGCCGACGGGAAATAGGCCTGAAGATGCTCGAGGATCCAGTCCCGGTCCGGCAGTTCGCTGTCGAGAAGCGCCTGATAAATCTGCATTTTGCTGTAAGCCATCAGGATGGCCAGTTCCGGACGGGTAAAGGCGCGATCCTTGCGGGCCAGGATTTCCCGGGCGGCGGGAAGGCACTCCCCCTGACGGTCGAGCAGACCGGAGGCGACGAGCCGGTCGGCCAGTTCGAGATAGGGCTCGACGTCCTCGGCGCAGCGCAGCTGATCCAGCGAAAGGCAAAGACTCTGGCCGTAGTTGTTGGCCAGAACCGCCGCGCAGACCTCATCGGTGACCTCCGACAACAGGCAGTCGCGCTCCGCCAGTGTGGCAACCTCCCCTTTTCCGATGAGGTGCTGCATGAAGATCTTGAGGTTGACTTCGTGATCCGAGCAGTCGACGCCGCCCGAGTTGTCGACCGCATCGGTATTGATCCGTCCGCCGGCCAGGGCATATTCGATTCTCGCCCGCTGGGTAAATCCGAGATTCCCCCCCTCCCCGACCACCCGCACCCGCAGCTGACCGGCATCGATGCGCACGCCGTCGTTGGTCCGGTCCCCCACATCCTCATGCTTCTCCGTTCCCGCCTTGACGTAGGTGCCGATACCGCCGTTCCAGAGCAGATCGGCTTCGGCGGTCAGCAGCAGACGGGTCAGGCCGAGACCGTCCATCGATTCGTGGCGCACACCCAGCCAGCGGCGCACCGGCTCCGACAGCGGGATATCCTTGGCATCGCGGGGGAAGACGCCGCCGCCCGCCGACAGCAGGCTCCGGTCATAGTCCTCCCAGGAGGAGCGCGGCAGCTCGAACAGGCGCTTGCGCTCCCGCCAGGAGGCTTCGGGGTCGGGATCGGGATCGAGAAAGATGTGCCGATGGTCGAAAGCCGCCAGCAGGCAAATCTGCCGGGAGAGGAGCATCCCGTTGCCGAAGACGTCGCCGCTCATGTCGCCGATGCCGACCACGGTGAAGGGTTCCCGCTGGATGTCGCGGCCCATTTCCCGGAAATGACGCTTTACGCACTCCCAGGCGCCGCGGGCGGTAATGCCCAGGGCCTTGTGATCGTAGCCGCGGGAGCCGCCGCTGGCGAAGGCGTCGCCCAGCCAGAAACCGTACTCGGCGCTGATGGCGTTGGCAGTATCCGAGAGGTGAGCGGTCCCCTTGTCGGCGGCGACGACCAGGTACGGGTCCTCCTCGTCGTAGGTCACGACCCCCGGCGGACGCACCACCTGGTTGCCGACCCGGTTGTCGGTCAGGTCGAGCAGGCCGCGCATCAGCGTCTGGTAGGCCGCCCTGGCCAGGGCGGCGCCCTCCTCCCGGCCATGGTAGGGGGTTTTGACCACGAATCCCCCCTTGGAACCGACCGGGACGATCAGCGCATTCTTGCTCATCTGGGTCTTCATCAGACCGAGGATCTCGGTGCGAAAATCGTCAGGACGGTCCGACCAGCGAATCCCGCCCCGGGCCACCTTGCCGCCCCGCAGGTGAATCCCCTCCATGGCGGCGGAATGGACGTAGATTTCGAACAGCGGCCGCGGCGCCGGCATGTCGATGATGCCGATGGCGCTGATCTTGAACGAGAAGAAATAGTCGTCCCGGTCACGGCGCAGGAAGAAATTGGTCCGGACCGTGGAGTCGATGAGGTTGAACAGGATCCGCAGGATGCGATCCTCGTTGATGTCGGCGACCGATTCCAGGCTTTCGCTCAATTCCTGGCGGATCGGCGAAAGCACCTCCTCTTCGCGCTGCAAAGGGTCCTGCCAGCGGGGCTCGGGACGGAAACGGCCCTCGAAATACCGGTAGAGCAGAGCGGCCGCCCGCGGGTTGTTGATCAGGGCAAAGGCCACCCGTTTTTTGGTAAAGGGGGAACCCAGTTGAAAATAGTAGTTGCGATAGCCCTGGAAGACATCGATCTCCTTCCAGGAGAGCCCTGTCAACACCAGCAGTCGGTTGAGGTAGTCGTTTTCCGCATCGCCGCAACGCAGACGGCGCAAGGCCTCGAGCAGAGGGAGGCGCAGGCTGGTAAGCTTGCCGGCGCCGGCGACCGCCCGAACGGAGAAGCTCTTGATGTACATCGGCTGTCCGCCGGCCCTGACGGCGAAATCGACCTCGTCAATGACGTTGAGGTTGAGATTTTCAAGCAGCGGCATGAGTTCGTTCAGATAGCTTTGCCGGGAGCTGTAGAACTGGAGCCGGTAGTGGGGCTCCCGCCTGCCGAACGGCCCCCACAGGTCGAAAAGCTCGCCCGCCGCCGCGAGGCCTTTTTCCAGGTTGGCGATATCCCTGACGGCAAAGCGGGGATGATTCAACGAGCGGTATTCACGGGAAAAGCTGTCGGCATACTTCCGCCAGAGGGTGAGTCCGCGCCCCTCCCCGAAGGCGCGGTCGAGCAGCAGCCGGAGGGTGAAGGGCCAGGGGCGGGCGATCCGGGTGAGACCACGCTCCAGCCGCTCGGCATCCAGCCGAAGACTCTCCTCCCCCGCTTGAACGGCGACGTGCAGGCTGAGATATTCGGCAGAGATATGAATGATCCGGGAGGCGACGGCCGGACTCTTGTAATAGCGGCCCAGGTAGCGTTCCACCCGCGGCTGGTTCTCGTCGGCATAGAAGGCTTTCGGCATGATCACCAGCAGCGTCACCCCGCGTACCGCCAGGCTGCGGACGGCGACGACCTTGACCGCCCCGTGCCGGTAGAGCAGCGTGAAGGAGCGGATGGTTTCCAGCAGCGCCGCCGGCTCCATGAAGAAGAGTTCGATCTTGGGAAAGGCATTGAAGATTTCCACCGTTTTCCGGTAGTCGTGACACCCCTTCGGAATGGCCAGCGCGTCGAGGGCGGCCTCGATCCGGCGCCGCAGCGACGGCACGCTGGACGTCAACTCGTCGGTACTCTGCTCCGAAAAGAGGCCGAGGAAGCTGTGCTCCCGCCAGACGCCTGCCCGGACCGGTTCCCGGAAACCGAGGTAGACCAGGGATTCGGCGCGGAGAACGGGACTGGGAATGCCGGTCGCTTCCACCACCACATCGTTCTGCCGCCACAGGCGCTCACGCCAGGCCGGCTCCAGAGCGTCCAGGGCGCGTCCGCTCTGCAAATCCGGCTCTCCCGGCAGCGGCGCCAGTCCGCCGCGGGAGTCTTCGCCCTCGCAGGCGGTGACCTGGCCGGCGCCCTGCTCCAGTTGCAGGCAGCGATAGGCAAACGGCAGGAAATTGCCGCTGCGCAACCAGTGGCAGAACTCACGGCCGCTGCCCGGGGCGGCGGCGTGCTCCCGCTCCTTCAGCTTCCGGTCGAGCGCCGGCTGGTCGTGATGAACCTGCAGCACGGCCGCCAGGATACTGGCCACCTTCTGCTCAAGTTCGGCGGGGTCCTCGGGAGTTTTTTCCAGCTCGATGACGATCAGCGACTCCCGGGAACCCGCCTCTTCCAGACCGCCCAGCTGGACGGTCTCGCCCCGGTGACGCCGGATCGCGAGAATGGGGTGGGCAACGACCTGAAAGTGGAGCCCCAGGGAGGCGAGGAGCGCCTGGAGGGAATCGAGCAGGAAGGGAGCGTCCGGGGTATTGGTGACCAGAAGGGCACGCCCCTTGGACCCGAAGGGGAGGAATCGGACGGCCGATGGGCCGCGGCGCCTCTCCAGCACGTCGAGAAAAGCCCGCAGCCACTCGGCCAGCTGTGCCGGCGTCGGAGAGGCGAGCCAGGAATACGGCGTATTGGCCACGAACAGGGCGGCCAGGGCCTTGAAGAGATCGAACTTCGCCTCGCTTTCGGCGGCGGCGTGCTGGAGCACCGCTGCAATCTTCGCTTCGAGCTCACTGGCGATGGTGTCTCCACCATGTTCGTCGGCGTATCTGTTCATCGATCCGGATGACTCCGCGGGCCAGGGGAAAAGCAGGAAATCGCCGCACGACTTAAAGATTAAAGGATGGTGTCAAGGTTGACAAGCGTCAGCGCAGCGGCGACCCACTCACCGCGCCGCTGACAGCAAGGTCTCGGCCAGACGGGCAAATTCCGCCAGGGAGAGGGTCTCGCCCCGGCGGACGGGATCGATTCCGGCTGCGGCCAGGGCCGTTTCCACCGCCAGAGCGTCGAAACCGTAGCCGGTCAGGGAATTGCGCAGGGTTTTGCGGCGCTGGGCGAAGGCCCCCTTGACCACCCGGCGGAAAAAATCTTCGTCGGCGATCGCGACCCGCGGGTGCGGAAGCGGCTCGAAAGCGAGGACGACGGAAGTCACTTTGGGGGGCGGGAAGAAGGCCCCCGGCGGCACCAGCGTCACCCGGCGGATGTCGAACCACAGCTGGCAGAAAACCGAAAGGATGCCGTAATCCCTGGTCCCCGGCCTGGCGGCCAGCCGATCGCCGACCTCCTTCTGGAACATGAGAATCAGGCGGCCGAGGCGTTGGCGGTGATCAAGAATCCGGAACAGAATCTGACTGGAGATGTTGTAGGGGAGATTGGCCACCAGCTTGTAGGGAGGGGACGGCAGCAGGCTCTCCCATTCCAGGTTGAGGACGTCGCCCTCGTGCACCGTCAGGTTTTCGGCCGGGCGGGAGCGCAGCGCCGCGGCCAGGTCCCGGTCGACCTCCATGACCACCACCTCCCGGACCAGCGGCAGCATCCGGTCGGTGAGCACCCCGTGGCCGGGACCGATCTCCAGAACCCGGTCGGCAGGCTGCAACTGCGCCGCCGCGACAATCTGGTCGACGACCTGGCGGTCGCGAAGGAAATTCTGGCCGAAGCATTTTTTCGGGCGATGTTCCATGGTGTGATGACCGCTGAAGGTGAAAAGAGGGCCAGTCTGCGGCGGGCAGAGACAAGCCGGACCTATGGGTTACCGACGGCGACGGGGCCAGCGGGGAATGCGCCAGGTCCGGACGCTCGGGATCAGCCGCAGAACCAGCGCATAGCTCAACCCGGCGCAGAGGATGCCGTAAATCAGGCTGCCGAGGCAGAGCGGCAGCAGAACATCCCAGCCGAGGCCGGCAAGCGCCGAGAAAGTGAGCTCGGCGGGGAACTTCACATGGTCCATGCCCAGCAGGATCCGGCCGGATTCATATTCCAGCGCGTAAATGAAAGGGGCCGTCACCGGGTTGGTGATGAAAACGCCGATGATGGCGGCCAGCTTGTTCTCCTTGAGCAGAAAGGCAAAGAAGACGGCAAGGGCGATCTGGAAACCGAAAGTCGGGGTCATGCCGATAAAAATGCCGAGGGCGAACCCCTTGGCAATCTCATCGGGAGTCGCCTGCAGGCGGATGAGGCGCAGCAGGTTGAGCTTGAATTGCCTGAGGAAGGACCAGCGTCGCCACATGCCTGAGTGCTATCTACACCATGGAGTGCTTCACAGGGGGATGCCGGCCTGATCGAGAGGCCAACTGGCCAGCGCATTGAGATCTAGCGAACCGTGGTGACCTGCAGCAAGATAAGCGTCACCGGCTACCGCCAGCATGGCGGCATTGTCGCCGCACAGGGCCGGCGAAGGGAAGTGCACCGACACCCCCGCTTCGGCGCCAAGAGCCCGGAACCGGCTGCGCAGGCCGCTGTTGCAGGCGACGCCGCCGGCCACCACGATCCGGGCAAGACCGTGCAGCCGCGCCGCCTTCAGGGTCTTCTGACAGAGGACATCGACCACCGCCGCCTGAAAACTGGCGGCCAGATCCCGCAGAAGGTCATCGGCCAGCGGGGCCGTCTGTTTCTTCACAAAGTTGAGAACCGCCGTCTTCATCCCGCTGAAGCTGAAGTCGAGGTTGTCCTGGTGCAGCAGCGGTCTGGGGAAATCGATCGCCAGGGGGTTGCCCGCCGCCGCCAGCCGGTCGATCTGGACGCCGCCGGGATAGGGAAGCCCGAGCAGCTTGGCCACCTTGTCGAAGGCCTCCCCGGCGGCATCGTCCAGGGTGCGCCCCAGGATGCGATAACGGCCGACGCCGTCGACGCGGTAGAGGTGGGTATGCCCGCCGGACACCGCCAGGGCCAGGTAGGGATAGGGGACGGGCGCCTCCAGCTGCACGGCCAGGATATGCCCTTCCATGTGGTGCACGCCGATCAGCGGAATCCCGCGGGCAAAAGCGATCGCCTTGGCTGCCGAAAGTCCGACCAGCAGGGCACCGACCAGGCCGGGACCGCGGGTCACCACAATCCCCTCGATCGCCGCCAGGTCGACCCCGGCGCCGGCCAGGGCCTCTTCCACCACCACCGAAATCGCCTCGACATGCTGCCGGGAAGCGAGCTCGGGGACTACCCCGCCGTAGCGGGCATGGACATCGATCTGGGAGGAGACAATGCTGGAGAGAATCTGCCGCCCGTCGCGCACGACGGCGGCGGCGGTTTCGTCACAGGAGGATTCGATGCAAAGTAAAAGCATAGGCAGTTATAAAAGATTCGCTGCCAGTTCGGCCAGGCAGGAACGCTCCCCCTTGGTCAGGGTCACATGGCCGGAGATTTCCTGTCCCTTGAACTTCTCCACGACGTAGGCCAGACCGTTGCTCGAGGAATCGACATAGGGATTATCGATCTGGTAGGGATCGCCGGTCAAGACGATCTTGGTCCCTTCGCCGGCCCGCGTGATAATGGTCTTGATCTCATGCGGCGTGAGGTTCTGCGCCTCGTCGACGATCATGAACTGCTTCGGAATCGAACGGCCGCGGATGTAGGTCAGTGGTTCGATCTCGAGAATTCCCATGTCCACCAGCTCTTTGTAGCCGCGCTTGCGCTTGCCCCGCTCCTCCACGTTGCCGAGCAGCAGTTCGACGTTATCGAAGATCGGCTGCATCCAGGGGGCCAGCTTCTCCTCGACGTCGCCGGGCAGGAAACCGAGATCCCGACCCATGGGAAAGATCGGGCGGGAAACCAGCAAACGGCTGTAACTCCCCTCGTCGGCGGACTTGAGGAGGCCGGCGGCAATCGCCAGCAGCGTCTTGCCGGTGCCGGCCTTGCCGACCAGGGTCACCAGCTGGATATCGTCGTTGAGCAGCAGATCGAAGGCGAACTGCTGCTCGCGGTTGCGCGAATGGATTCCCCAGACCCCGTCTTTGGGCGGCCGGACCAACGGCACCAGCCGCCGCAGGGTCGACTGATAGCGGCAGAGGGCGGTGTGGGAAGGGTTGGCGGCTTCGACCAGGGTGACGTACTGGTTCGGCAGAAATTCCTCCGGCGAATCGAGATATCCCTGCCCATAGAAGCGGTCGACCTCCTCCTTTTCCACCAGGAGCTGAGCGGTGCCCGAATACAGCTCGTCGATCGAAACCTTGTCCGACTCGTAGTCCTCCGCCGGCAACCCCACGGCATCGGCCTTGATGCGCAGGTTGGTGTCCTTGGTGACGAAGACGACGGGGAACGGAGACTCTTCCTTCATCTTCATCGCCACCGCCAGGATGCGGTTGTCCCCCTGGTCGGAGCGCAGTTCCGGCGGCAGTCGCTTGAGCGCCTCCTCGGTAAAGATTGCGACCTTCAGCACCCCGCCCTTCTCCAGCGTCACCCCGTCGATGAGGTGGGCCTGCTTGCGAAAGCCGTCGAGCAGACGCGAGATCTGCCGGGCGTTGCGGCCGATTTCGCTCTGGTCTTTCTTGAACCGGTCGATCTCTTCGATGACGGTGATCGGGATGACCAGATCGTTGTCCTCGAAGCGGAAAATCGCCTGGGGATCGTGCAGCAGAACATTGGTATCGAGGATATAGGTCTTTTTCATGGGGACCTTTCAGGGTTGAAGTCGCCGGCTCGGCCGGGCGCATTCTTTCAGGCCGGGGGACGGGAAGTCACCGCAGCCACGGCGCGCACCAGATGCTCGATCTCCGCCGCGGTCGTGAAATAGCCGGGGCTGACCCGGACCGTGCCGCGGGGAAAGGTGCCGATGGTGCGATGGGCGTCCGGCGCGCAGTGCAAGCCGACCCGGCAGAGGATATCATGATCCCGGTCCAGGAGGAAGCCGACTTCCGCCGGGTCCCGCCCGGTCAGATTGAACGAGAGAACCCCGCCGTGGAAACGGGGGTCGAGAGGTCCGTAAAGCTCGACTTCCGGGATTTCACGCAGCCCGCCGATCAGTTGCGCCAGCAGCTCGGTCTCGCGGGCTCTGACGGCGAACATCCCTTCGCGCCGCAGAAATTCGATGCCGGCCTGCAATCCGGCCAGGCCGGGGGTATTGAGAGTACCGGCTTCGAGCCGCTCGGGCATCGCTTCGGGCGGCAGGTCGGATTGCGAATTCCCCCCCGTTCCGCCGTAGATCAGCGGCCGCAGCGCGATCCCCTCGCGCACGTAGAGCAGGCCGGTTCCCGGCGGTCCCATGAGCCCCTTGTGTCCCGGAACGGCCAGCAGGTCAATCCCCATGCCGGCAACATCCAGGGCAAACTGGCCGGCACTCTGGGCGGCATCGACCAGGAACAAAATCCCCTCCCGCCGGCACCAGGGCCCGATCTCCTCGATCGGCTGCAGGGTACCGGTGACGTTTGAACAGTGGGAGAGGACCACGAGCCGGGTCGGCTCCGCACAGGCCTGCCTGATGGCGGCGGGGTCGACGAACCCGTAACGGTCGGCCGGCACCTTGACCACCGCCACTCCGCGCTCCTGCAGCGCCCGCAGGGGGCGCGTCACGGCGTTGTGCTCCATGGTCGAGGTGACGACCCGGTCGCCGGGCTGCAGCAGGCCGAACAGGGCGACGTTAAGGGCTTCGGTAGCGCTGGCGGTGAAGGCGATGCGGGACGAATCGGCGCTGCCGAACAGCCCGGCAGCCGCTTCCCGGGCTTCGAAAACGATGCGGCCAGCCGCCAGCGCCTCACGATGGCCGCCGCGGCCCGGGCTGGCGGCGAGGCAGCGCAGCGCCTGATCGGCCGCGATGTAGACGGCTTCAGGCTTGGGAAAAGAGGTCGCGGCGTTGTCCAGATATATGGTCATGAGCCTGCAGACTGACTCGGCAGTCGTTCGCGCCGGGGAAATGATTCATGACAGAAGTAGAGCCGCGCGGCTTTCATCAGCAGCGGCACGCTCTGCCGCGGAGGCATGCCGAAAGCTAGCATCGATCTTGACGTTTGGCAACTTAAATTCTCCCCACCCGGCGGCCGCTGGCGAGCGCCGGCCGGCCGGGAAAGCGCCATTCAGGCACACCGGAAAACCGCCCCTTGCGGAGTGTTCATAAAAAATCACCGAAGCGGTTGCCGACACCCTTGACAGCCACGACATCTTGTGGTTTAAATCCGTTGCCCCCGCAAAATATGGGGCCTCTTCTGATAGGCATGCGCTAATAAACGCAACTTCAGTCATTTCGAATCGTTAACCTCCTCATCCCGCAACGAAGGAAGCAGAACCATGAAAAATTCGGCAGCCGCGACCCCCCTGACGACGGAAACCGCCCCCCTCTCACTCTCCAAGAACGCCCTCACCGTCCTCGAGCGCCGCTACCTCAAGCGCGACCTCCAGGGCAAGCCCGTCGAGACGCCGGCCGACATGTTCCGGCGGGTGGCCGACACCATCGCCGCCGCCGAAGACCGGCTCGGCACCGGCAACGACGCGCAGGCGCTCTCCGACGAGTTCTACCGGATGATGACCAGCCTCGAGTTTCTGCCCAACTCCCCTACCCTGATGAACGCCGGCCGCGAGCTCGGTCAGCTCTCGGCCTGCTTCGTGCTGCCGGTGGGCGACTCGCTGGCCGACATCTTCGAGGCGATCAAGCAGACGGCGCTCATCCATAAGAGCGGCGGCGGCACCGGCTTCTCCTTCTCGCGCATCCGGCCGGCCAACGACGTGGTCAAATCGACCAGCGGCGTCTCCTCCGGCCCCCTCTCCTTCATGAAGGTCTTCGACGCCGCCACCGAGACGATCAAGCAGGGTGGCACCCGGCGCGGCGCCAACATGGGAATTCTGCGCATCGACCATCCCGACGTGATGGATTTCATCATGGCCAAGCGCGACCAGAACGTGCTGACCAACTTCAACATCTCGGTCGGCCTCACCGAAGCCTTCATGCGGGCGGTGGAGAGCGACGGCGAATACGACCTCGTCAACCCCCGCTGCCAGACGCCGGTGAAGAAGATGCCGGCGCGCAAGGTCTTCGAGCACATCGTCGACCTCGCCTGGACCAACGGTGAGCCGGGGATCATCTTCCTCGACCGCCTCAACCGCGACAACCCCACGCCGCACATCGGCGAGATCGAGGCGACCAACCCCTGCGGCGAGCAGCCGCTGCTCCCCTTCGAGAGCTGCAACCTCGGCTCGATCAACCTGGTGAAGATGGTCTCGGAGCAGGGCGAACTCGACTGGGAGAAACTCGGCCGCACGGTGCGCCTGGCCGCCCGCTTCCTCGACAACGTCATCGAGGTCAACAACTACCCGATCCCGCAGATCGACGAGATGACCCGCGCCAACCGCAAGATCGGCCTCGGCGTCATGGGCTGGGCCGACCTGCTGATCGTCCTCGGCCTGGCCTACAACTCGGCCGAGGCGGTGCAGCTCGGCGAGAAGGTGATGAAATTCATCACCGACACCGCCCGCGAAGTCTCCTGCGAGCTGGCCGCCGAGCGCGGTCCCTTCCCCAACTTCAAGGGGAGCGTATTCGACAAGAAGGGCGCCAGGCCGGTGCGCAACGCCACCAGCAGCACCATCGCCCCGACCGGCACCATCTCGATCATCTCCAACAGCTCGAGCGGCATCGAACCCCTCTTTGCCGTCTCGTATGTCCGCCAGGTGCTCGACAACGACATTCTCGTCGAGGTCCATCCCCTCTTCGAGAAGATCGCCCGCGAGCGCGGCTTCTACTCCCCTGAACTGATGAAGCTGATCGCCGAGCACGGCACCGTGCAGGACATCGCCGCCGTCCCCGAGGACGTGCGCCGCGTCTTCGTCACCGCCCACGACATCACCCCCGAAGACCATATCCGGATGCAGGCGGCCTTCCAGAAGTACACCGACAACGCCGTCAGCAAGACGGTCAACTTCTGCAACACCGCCACCAAGGAGGACGTCGCCACCGTCTACCGCCTCGCCTACCAGCAGGGCTGCAAGGGGGTGACCATCTACCGCGACGGCAGCCGCGACATGCAGGTCCTCTCGGTGGCAAAGAAGGAGGAGAAGAAGGACGAGAAGGTCGTCCCCATGGAGTCGCACAAGGCCGGCCGCAAGCGGGAGCGCCCGCGCGCCCTGCGCGGCGCCACCTACCAGATGGAGACCGGCTGCGGCCCGCTCTACGTCACCATCAACGAGGACAACCAGGGGCTCTTCGAGCTCTTCACCACCATGGGCAAGGCCGGCGGCTGCGCCGCCAGCCAGTGCGAGGCGATCGGCCGCCTCGTCTCGCTGGCCTGGAGAAGCGGCGTCCAGGCCCGGCAGGCGGTCAAGCAGATGATCGGCATCACCTGCCACAAGCCGGCCGGCTTCGGCGAGAACAAGATCCTCTCCTGCGCCGACGCGGTCGCCAAGGCGATCCAGATGCACATGAGCGAAGCCCTCGGCGAGGTCCACACGCAGAACGGCGGCGCCTGCCCCGAGTGCGGCGGGCCGGTCGAGCACGAGGGGGGATGCTGCGTCTGTCATGCGTGCGGGTATAGTGAGTGTGCGTGACGAAATGAGATGATGAGAGGCCCCCTGGCGACAGGGGGCCTTTGCATTTCTCGGCAGGGCTGAGGGGGATTTTACCCCCCTTTCGTAAAGGGGGGCGAGGGGGGATTTCCGGTTTTTGTGCTTTGGGGCGCGAAAATGAGATGATATAAAGAAAGGCAGTTCCCACCCATCGGAGAGTCGCATGAATCGCGCACAGATCATTCAAAGACTCAGCGAGCACAAAGGGGAGCTTGACGCCTTCGGCGTCCGCTCCCTTTCCCTGTTCGGTTCGGTCGCCCGGGGCGAAGAGCGACCGGGCAGCGACATCGACATCTTGGTCGAGTTCGAGCGGGTCGGTGGCCTGTTCGAGTTCGTGCGATTGAAAAACTACCTCGAAAAGACCCTCGGCCAGCCGGTCGACCTGGTCACCCCCGATGCGCTCAAGCCGCAGTTGCGGGAGAAGATTCTGCGGGAGTCCATCCATGCCTGTTAGGGACTGGCGATTCAGAATCCAGGACATCCTGGAGTGCATGGATCGGATTGCCGAGTACACGGCCGGGATGAGCTACGAGGCCTTCCTGGGCAACCGGCTGGTGATTGACGCGGTCGTGCGCAACCTTGAAGTCATCGGCGAGGCGGCCCGTCACATCCCCGATGATGTTCAGACCCGGTTCCCGCATGTCCCATGGGTCGAGATGAAAGGGATGCGCAACATCCTTATTCACGAATATTTCGGCGTCAGCCTGGAGATCGTCTGGAAGACGGTGCAGGAGAATCTACCGCCGGTGGAGCCGAAGCTGAGAGAGCTTTTGAAAAAAGTCTGAACAGTGTCTATACATCGACAGGCTGTCAAGGTGTAGACCTGACACTGTCGCCTCATCCCTGTCGCCTCATCCAGACTGCATAAACCCTGTTAGCTCCATGGGTAGCAACAATGTTTGATGCAAATTGTGATTCTGAACTTAGACAGGCTCTTGCTGAAGCTGACATAACCGTTCCTCGGAGGACGGAGGGTCGGACGAAAGATCATACAGAGAAGTATGCCATCGCCCACCTCCTCAGCGCCCTTATGCACGCTGGGCTCGTAACGTATCCATTTCGGCTAATCCATCGTGACCGACCAGACTTCCTACTTTATATGGGAGGCGCCAACATTGGTGTCGAGCATGTGGAGGCAATTTCGGAAAACGAAGCCCACAGGGGAGTCATCCGAGAAAGAGGACATGGTCCGCAAGTCTACTTCATTACCCACAATAAACCGGGTGAACGCAGGAAGAAGGCCAATAAGCTACTAAAAGAGATTGAGAAGAATGACGCTGGCAACGGCTGGGTAGGTGATTTGGTAGAGAAAGAATGGGCTGGCGCAATGTCCCATTTTCTTCAGCAGAAAATCAATGTCGTTCGAAAAGAAGGTTTTGAGAGATTCGATGAGGACTGGCTTCTTATCTATGACAACTGGAGTCTACCCTCTTTTGAAATAGAGTATGCAGCTCAAGTCTTTCAAGATCTTATAACCACCAGTGGTGGCCTTCGGGAGTTCAAGCGCATTTTTATCATGTCTGGCAAGAACTTTTGTGAAGTGTCAAGAAAAGGAGTGCGACTGCTCGCAGTTCATGATTTATGGAAGAGAGCTAACCAGGACGCTTGACCGTGTCGCGGCAAAACCCACCGCGCAGGTCAGCGCCAAACCGTTAAGGCACATGAGGTATTCCATGACAAATGAAGGCGAGGTCTACTTTGCGCTCTACGGTGAGGGATTCGACCCAGACTGAGGTGTCAGATCTACACACTAGACAAATAGGCGAAAAAACCAAGAGGCTGCATAAACCAAACTTTATGATGTCGATCTACCCAAGAAGCTTGGGAGCAAATGCCAACTGGTCGGAGATGACTTGGGGAGGCAAGGTGTGCAAGAGGCACTGAACGACCTTGAGGGGGCCGGGATTCTGAACCGGGAGCAGGCAGCGCTGCTGCGCCGGATTTACGGCCGGGAGCTGTTCTCGGTGCACTGGGAACTCCGGCTGCTCCTGTACGCGGGCATCCTGATCCTGACCACCGGCCTCGGCCTGCTGATCGCCAAGCACTTCGCTTCCATCGGCCACGTGGCTCTGCTCGCGGCCATCGCTCTGGGGTGCACGGGATGTTTCGCCTACTGCCTGCGCCGCGGCGGCGGGTTCTCGCCGGAGACGGCGCCAGCGCCCGATGCGGCGTACGACTACGTCCTTCTTTTGGGGTGCCTGCTCCTCGGCACCTTTCAAGTGTACCTGGAGCTCCGTTATCAGCTGCTGGCCCAGCACTGGAGCTGGTGGCTGCTGGGCTCCGGTCTGCTCTACCTCTTCTGCGCCCACTACTTCGACAACCGTTTGGTGCTCTCTCTGGCCCTCTCCACCCTGGGCGCCTGGCTCGGCGTGAAGACGAGCCTTTTAACCGAGGGAGGGTGGGATGCCGCCATGCGGGGCAACGCCATCTTCTTCGGCGCCACGGTGGTGGCAGCCGGAACGACCCAGGTCCGGCTCGGGTGGAAGCGCCACTTCCTCCCCGTGCACCTGCACCTGGGAATCAACATCCTCCTCGCTGCGCTGGTCGCGGGGGTCGACTCCCATACGAAGGGCTTCTTCTATCTCGCCGGCCTTCTGTTGGTCGGCGCCGGCAGCGCCTACTATGCTCAACGGGCACGCCGCTTCGCCTTTCTCCTCTACGCCCTGCTCTACGGGTATCTGGGCGTCACGATCTTCGTGTTCGAGCATGTCCGGTGGGAGGCGGAGGGCATCGTCCTCTACTTCCTGACCACCGCGGCAGCCCTGGTTTCGGCCCTCGTGGCCTTCCACCGCCGCTTCCGGAGCGCCGAATGATCGCACTTTATTCGACCGGCGAGGGCCGGGTGCAGGTGGTGGAGGAGTCCCGGCGCTGGGAAGAGTCCGGCCTCGTCTCCCCGGCCCAGGCGGCGGCGGTGCGGGAACGGTACCGCCCCCAGCTGGTGCGGGTGAACCTGTTCATCCGGATCCTCCTGGCCATTTTCACCGCGGTGGGCGTGGCGGCCCTGGTGGCGCTCCCGGCCGTGATTCTGGACGTCGAGGAGTTCGGCATTTCGCTGATCTTCCTCCTCTTCGCGCCGTTTTGCGCCTGGGTCGCGGATCGCCAACTCATTCACGGCCGCCGCCTCTATCGCTGCGGCGCCGAGGAGGTGCTCCTGTTCCTGGCCGTCGCCTTTCTGGCCCTGGCGGTGGGCATCCCCGCCCACGAGTGGGGCCAGAGCGCGCAGCGCCTTGGCTGGTTCGCGGCCCATGGCATCGCCATGGCCGGCGCCACGGTGCTGGCCGTCCGCTACGGGTATGCCCTGGCGGCCCTGGGGGCCGTAGGTGCCCTGGCCGGCCTCCCCTTCCACCTGCTCGATGCGCTCCGCTGGCACCAGCCGGGGGTGGCCCGGGTCGCGCTCTTCCTCCTTCTGGGCGCGGTGGGGATCTGGGCGCACCGGCAGCTCGCGGGCCGGGAAGCCTTGCCGAGAGGCTACGTCTGGTGCCTTGAGACGGTGCGCCTCGCCTCTCTGGCGGGAATTTACCTGGACATAAAC
>DASPGW010000229.1 GCA_035620395.1 Desulfuromonadales bacterium
CTCCCCTTCAAACCAATTCAAGGATGGAGACGCATGGCACTGACCGCAGAGCAGCACGCCCGCATTCTCGGCTATCTCGTCGACGAGACCGGCCTCAAGCCCTTCCAGGTGGAAAATACCGTCGCTCTCTTCCGCGAAGGGGCGACCGTCCCCTTCATCGCCCGCTACCGCAAGGAGCGCACCGGCGAGCTCGATGAGGTGCAGGTGCGCCTGCTGGAGGAGCGCCTCGCCTACTTCAGCGAACTGGAGGAGCGCAAGGTCACCGTCCTCAAATCGATCGACGAGCAGGGCAAGCTCACCCCCGAACTCAGAACCCGCATCGAGACGACCCGGCAGAAGACCGAGCTGGAGGATCTCTACCTGCCCTACAAGCCGAAGCGGCGGACCAAGGCGACCATCGCCCGCGAGCGGGGGCTGGAGCCCCTCGCCGAGCTGATCGCCGCGCAGGAGCTGACCGCCGGCACACCCGAGACGGCGGCCGCCCCTTTCGTCGATGCGGCGAAAGACGTCCCCGACGCCGCGGCGGCCCTGGAGGGGGCCGGGCACATCCTCGCCGAGCGTCTGGCCGAGGACGCCGACGCCCGCGCCGTGGTGCGCCAGCTGACCTGGGAGCAGGGGGTCTTCGTCGCGAAGGTCGCCCCCGGCAAAGCGGGGACGGTCTCCAAATTCGAGATGTACTACGACTACCGCGAGCCGCTGAGGGCGATCCCCTCCCACCGCATGCTGGCCATGCGCCGCGGCGAGAAGGAGGAGGTGCTGCGGCTGCTGGTCGAGGCGCCGGAGGCGGAAATCCTGCAGCGCCTCAAGGGGCGCCTGCTCCGGGGTGAAAGCATCTTCCGGCCGCTGCTGGAGAGGGTGGCCGAGGATGCCTACAAGCGCCTGATCTCCCCCTCCATCGAGGTCGAGCTGCGCCTGGAGGCGAAGCAGCGGGCCGACGAGGCGGCCATCGCCGTCTTCGCCGAAAACCTGCGGCACCTGCTGCTCGCCCCGCCGGCCGGCGGCAAGCGGGTGCTGGGCGTCGACCCGGGGCTGCGCACCGGCAGCAAGCTGGCGGCGGTGGACGGCACCGGCCGCTTCCTCGAGCACGTCACCATCTACCCGCATACCGGCGAGGGACGCGTCGCGCCGGCGAAAAAGGAGCTGCTGAGGCTGGTCCGGAGCCACGGCGTCGAGATGGTCGCCGTCGGCAACGGCACCGCCGGCCGCGAGATGGAACTGTTCGTCCGCGATACCCTGCGCGAGGCGGGCCTTGCCCTGCCGGTGGTGATGGTGAGCGAGGCCGGGGCGAGCGTCTATTCCGCCTCGGAGATCGCCCGCGACGAATTCCCCGAGCTCGACCTCACCGTGCGCGGCGCCATCTCCATCGCCCGGCGGCTGCAGGACCCCCTGGCCGAGCTGGTGAAGGTCGACCCGAAGAGCATCGGTGTCGGCCAGTACCAGCACGACGTCAGCCAGCCCGCCCTGAAGAAGGCCCTCGACGCCGTCGTCGAGTCGTGCGTCAACTTCGTCGGCGTCGACCTCAACACCGCCTCCTGGGCGCTGCTGGCCTACGTCTCGGGGATCGGCGAGTCCCTCGCCCGCGCCATCGTCCGCCACCGCGACGAGAACGGCGCGTTTCCCGCACGGAAAGCGCTGCTCAAAGTCCCCCGCTTCGGCGCCAAGGCCTTCGAGCAGGCAGCGGGATTCCTGCGCATCCGCGGCGGCACGTACCCCCTCGATAATACTGCCGTTCATCCCGAGAGTTACCCCCTGGTCGAGCGGATGGCCGCCGATCTCGGCGTCTCCCTGGCGCAGCTGGCGGCCGATCCGGCGCTGGCCACGCGCATCGAGCTGAGGCGCTACGTCTCGGAAACGGTCGGTCTGCCGACCCTGCGCGACATCCTCGAGGAGCTGAAGAAGCCGGGCCGCGACCCGCGTGCCGCCTTCGAGGCGGTCGCCTTCCGCGACGACGTGCGGGAGATTGCCGACCTGCAGGAGGGGATGATCCTGCCGGGGACGGTGACCAACGTCACCGCCTTCGGCGCCTTCGTCGACATCGGCGTCCACCAGGACGGCCTGGTGCACATCAGCCACCTGGCCAACCGCTTCGTCAAGGAGCCGGCCGAGGTGGTCAGGGTCGGGGAGAAGGTCAGGGTCAAGGTTCTCTCCGTCGACGCTCCCCGCAAGCGCATCGCCCTCTCCATCAAGGAAGCCGACCCGAATGCCGGAATGGCGCCGGCCCGGCCACCGCGTCCGGTTGAGAAGAAGCCGGCTGCAAGCGACGCCGCCGCCTGGGAAAAGTCGGGATTTCGAGTCAAAAAGCGATAAAATTTATCTCGCACAGAGCACACAGAGGACACAAAGAAAATCTAAATTCGTTTCACGCGGATCAAATCTGATAACTTCTGATAAAGGCGGATTTAAATGCTTTGGTTTAACCCTCCGGTTCATGCTTGATCCGAATTTAATCGGATTTGATCAGATGTTATCCGCGTGCTGGCATTGACCTTTGG
>DASPGW010000230.1 GCA_035620395.1 Desulfuromonadales bacterium
AGCGGGCACTGGCCGAGCACCCTGACGCCCTCTTCATGGCCCATCCCGAGTGTCCGCCGGAGATTCTCGCCCTGGCGCACCACATCTGCTCCACCAGCGGCATGTACGACTACGCGAGGAAGAGCCCGGCGAAAGAATTCATCGTTGGTACCGAGGCGGGAATCCTCTGGCGGCTGCGCCGGGAGAGCCCTGACAAAGAGTTTATCCTGCCGACTTCGCGGCTGATCTGCCCCAACATGAAGCTCACTTCGCTGGAGGACGTGCTGAAATGCCTGCAGACGATGGGGCCCGAAATTACCGTGCCGGCCGACATTCGCGAGCGGGCGAAAGTAACCCTCGACCGGATGCTGGCGGTTCCGCGCGACTGACGGCGAAGCAAACCGGCAATCTTGGGCGTGTACCGTCTTCTTTGCCGGGACGGTCCAGGTAGGGCTGTGGGCCACTCGGAGAACGAGAAAAGCAATCAGCGCATAGGCGCAGGGACGCAGAGATTTCCTCCAATTCTCTCTGTGCCTCTGCGCTTCTGCATTAAAATTGCCTTTGTTAACTCAAACTTCCAGAGAAGCCGCCTCCTCGGCAATATGACGGTAGATTAATGGTCATGGCAAACGACCTCGCCCATCCCGAAATCGCCCACGCCACCGTCCGCTCCTTCGTCAGCGGGGTGACGGCCGATCCGAGCCGGGCCGAAGTCCTCGGACTGCTCGGTTCGAGCAGCGCTTATCTCCTTTCGGCCCTGCTCGCCGGCAGCGACGACACCTTGCTGGTGCTGGCCGCCGACGGCCGCCAGGCCGAGCAGCTCGCCGCCGACCTCGCCTTCTACCACGGCCACCCCGGCGACATCTTCCTCTTCCCGCACTGGGAGATGCGCCCCTACGAGCCCCTCGCCCCCCATCCCGAAATCGAAGCGACGCGCCTGGCTGCCCTGGCCGCCCTGCACGAGGGGCGGGCGCGGGCGGTGGTGGTGACGGTGCGGGCGCTGCTGCAACGGGTGATTCCGCGCGCGGTCCTGGCCGGCCTCTGCGACCGGCTGCAGGTCGAGGAAGAATACCCGCGGCCGCCGCTGCTCGAGCGGCTGCTGGCGCTCGGTTACCAGCCGGTGCCGATGGTGGAGGATCGCGGGACCTTCTCGCTGCGCGGCGACATCCTCGATGTCTACCCGCCGACCCGGGCGCTTCCCGTGCGCATCGAGTTCTTCGGTGACTACATCGAGCGGATGCGCCCCTTCGACCCGGCCAGCCAGCGCTCCGAAGAGCTCGAACTGGAGGAGTTGGTCCTGCTGCCGGCGCGGGAGATGGTGCTGGCCGGGGAGCACTTGGAGACCTTCGCCCGCGCTGTCAAGGAGCGCTGCGACACCCTCGGCATCCCCCGGCCGCAGCGCGAGGCGGTGCTCGAGGAAGCGCGTGAGGGTCTGCTGACGCCTGGCCGCGCCTTTTTGCTCCCGCTCAATTACGGACCTCTCGACACCTTCTTCGACTTCGTCCCGAAGGGCCGCTGGGTGATTCTCGACCCGCCCGCCGTGGAACGGGAAGCCGACCAGTTTGCCGCCGAGATTCGCGAGGGGGAGGAGCGCGCCGCGCGCAAGGGTGAGCTGTACGTGCCGGCGGCCGAACTCTACGTGACTTCGGCCGAGGCCGAAGAGCGGCTCTTCGCCCGTCCCCCCATCGAGTTCTCGGCGCTGGAAGTCTTCCGCCTGCGCGAGGACCGCCAGCTCTACCGCCTCATCGTTGAGGGAAACGGTGACATCCGCGCCGCCCTGCGCCAGGAGGAGGGCGGCATGGCGCTGCTGGCCGAGCGCCTCAGGCAGTGGCGCGAGAAGGGCTGGCAGGTGCTGCTCGTCTGCCATCAGCGCGGCCAGGCCGAACGCCTGCGCGATCTGCTCGAACCGCATGGCCTCGCCCTCCCCTTCGATCCGGCAGCGACAGCCAGAGGTATGCGGCCCGGCGAACTGCGACTGGTGCTCGGCGACCTTGCCGCCGGCTTCCGCCTCGTCGACGAAAAGGTGGCGGTGGTCGCCGAAGAGGAGATTTTCGGCCAGCGGGTGCGCCGCCGGGGGCTGGCCGCAGCCCGGGCCAAGGCTCTGCTCTCGACCCTGGCGGAGCTCAAGGAGGGGGACTACGTGGTGCATGCCGACCACGGCATCGCCCGCTACCGAGGGCTGCAGCACCTGCAGATGGGCAGGGTCGAGGGGGATTTCCTGCACCTCGAGTATGCCGGCGAAGACCGCCTCTACGTGCCGGTCGATCGCATCGAGAAGGTGCAGAAATATGTCGGCAGCGAGGGGCACATCCCGCGTCTCGACAAGATGGGGGGCGGGGCCTGGGAGAAGGCCAAGGTCAAGGCCCGGGCGGCGATCGAAGAGCTGGCCCGCGATCTGCTCAAGATCTACGCGCGCCGGGAGATGGCCGAGGGATTCCGCTACTCGCCCCCCGACCGGCTCTTCCGCGAGTTTGAGGCCGCCTTTCCCTACGAGGAAACCCCCGACCAGCTCTCGGCGATCGGCGACGTGCTGGCCGACATGGAGTCGGAGCGGCCGATGGACCGGTTGATCTGCGGCGACGTCGGCTACGGCAAGACCGAGGTGGCGATCCGCGCCGCCTTCAAGGCGGCCCTCGACGGTCGCCAGGTGGCGGTGCTGGTTCCCACTACGGTGCTCGCCCGCCAGCACGGCGAGACTTTCGGCGAGCGCTTCAAGGGAACGCCGGTCGAGGTGGAAATGGTCTCGCGCTTCCGCAGCGCCGCCGAGCAGAAGCGCATTCTCGAGCGGACGGCGGCGGGGAAGATCGACGTCCTCATCGGTACCCACCGCCTGCTCCAGCGTGACGTGCGCTTCAGGAATCTCGGTCTGGTGATTATTGACGAGGAGCAGCGCTTCGGCGTCACCCACAAGGAGCGGCTGAAGAAACTGCGCGCCGAGGTCGATATCCTCACCCTGACCGCCACCCCCATCCCCCGCACCCTGCACATGAGCCTGATGGGGCTGCGCGACCTCTCGGTGATCGACACTCCGCCGGTCGACCGGCTGGCGATCCGCACCTACGTCACCCGCTTCGACGAGGAGCTCATCCGCGAAGCGATCCGGCGGGAGCTGCACCGCGGCGGCCAGGTCTTTTTCGTCCACAACCGGGTGCAGTCGATCGATGCCATGGCCGAGTACGTGCAGACGCTGGTTCCCGAGGCGAAGGTCGCCGTCGGCCACGGCCAAATGGGGGAGAAGGCCCTTGAAGAGGTGATGCTCGCCTTTGTCGAGGGTAAGAGCAACGTTCTCGTCTGCAGCACCATTATCGAGAGTGGCCTCGACATTCCGCGGGCCAACACCATGATTATCAACCGCGCGGACTGCTTCGGTCTCGCCCAGCTGTACCAGCTGCGCGGCCGGGTGGGGCGCTCCCGGCACCGGGCTTACGCCTATCTGCTCATCCCCGGCGAAGGAACCTTGACCCGCGAGGCACGCGAACGGCTCAAGGTGCTGCAGGAACTGACCGAACTCGGCGCCGGCTTTCGGGTGGCGAGCCACGACCTCGAGCTGCGCGGCGCCGGAGACCTGCTCGGCGGCCGGCAGGCCGGGCAGATCGCCGCCATCGGCTTCGAGATGTACACCGAACTGCTCGAGGAGACGATCCATGAACTCAAGGGGCTGGCGCGGGAGGAGAAGATCGACCCGGAGATCCGTCTCGGCCTCTCCGCCTTCCTGCCGGAGAAGTACGTTCCGGATCCAAACCAGCGCCTCGTCTTTTACAAAAAGCTGGCTGCGGCCGATGACGAGGAGACGCTGTACGCCGTCGTCGATGAACTGCGCGACCGCTACGGCGAGATTCCGTCGCCGGCCATCCTGCTGTTCGAGTTGATGAAGCTGCGGGTGCTGATGAAGCGGCTCAAGGTCGAGCTGGCCGATTACGACGGCCGGCAGCTGATCTTCGGCTTTCACGCCGGCACGCCGGTGCCGCCGGAAAAGATCCTGCGATTGCTCGAGGACCCGCAGGGCCGTTACCGGTTTACCCCGGACTACCGGCTTTCGGTGCGCCTCGGCAAGCTGCCGGAGGAGGAGCTCCTAGCCGCGGCCAAAAAAGAATTGCACGCTCTTCTCGGACTGTAGTAGTCTATCAGGCCGCCGGCTGCAGGCCCTTGGCGGGCCGTTTCACGAACCGCCGGCCAGAGAGGTATCCAGAGAACGTCCATGATCAAACGCCACCTCCGTCTGCCGCCCCTTTACCTTTTCATGCTGCTCAGCTTACTTTCCGCCTGCAAGCAACAGGGGGAAGCCGCCTCGCCGGCCCTGATCCGGGTCGATGGACGAACCGTGACCCTCGAGCAGTTCAGGAAAAATTTTGCCAAGACTCTACCCGCCGATCAGAAGCTCACTGACGAGGAAAAAAGCGACCTCGAGCGCTCCTTCCTGGTGCAGGTGATCGACCGCGAACTGGCTCTGGCCGAAGCCGACCGGCTGGGGGTCAGCGTCACCCCGGAAGAAGCCGAGACCGCCCTGCGGGAGCACCGTCGCGACTATCCCGGCGACGCCTTCGAACAGATGCTCAAGGAGCAGGGAATTACCCTCGATGCCTGGCGTCTGGACCTTGAGGAGGGGCTGCTGATGGAAAAAGTTGTCCGACAGGCGGTCTATACCAAGGTGGCTGTAGCCGAATCGGAGATCGATGCCTACTACCAGGAACACCGCGACGAATTCGACCGGCCGGCCCAGGTGCGCGCCCGCCAGATCGTGGTTGCCAGCAAGGAAGAGGGAGAGCGAATCCTCGGCCTGCTTCGCCAGGGCGAGTCCTTCGCCGAAGTGGCCCGGAAAAGCTCCCTCTCCCCGGACGCCGACCAGGGGGGAGACCTTGGTTTTTTCGCCCGTGGCGAAATGCCGCCTGAGTTCGATGCCATCGTCTTCACCCTGCCGGTCGGTCGGCTCAGCGGCCTGGTTCAGAGCGAGTACGGTTTTCACCTCTTTTTGGTCGAGGAGCGTCGCGAGGCACTGCGTCTGCCGCTGGCGGCGGTACGCGACGAAATTCGCGACAAACTGCTGGCCGAAAAAGAGGAGCAGGCCTATCAGCAGTGGCTGCAGGATTTGCGGGGACGAGCCAGTATCGAAGTCGATTGGTCGCGTCTGTAAGATCTCTTCTCTCCGTCCTTCTTAAGCCTCTTGCCCAACCCCTTGCGAGGAATGGAACCGATGAAGCGCCTGTTAGTTGTCGTTGCGATGTTCCTCCTGACGCCGTTTTCCAGCGTCTGGGCGGAGACCGTCAGCCGGGTCGCCGCCGTCGTCAACGATGATCTCATCACTACCCACCAGCTTGACATGAAGGTCGCCGAACGGCTGAGGGCCGAGGTCGGTGGCCAACAGCTGTCCACCGGAGAGATGGATGCCCTGCGCCGCAGCGTCCTTTCCGAACTCGTCGAAGAGGCACTGATTCGTCAGCGCATCGACGAACTAGGCCTGAAGGTTGCCGACGACGAGGTCGAAGCGGCAATTCAGGATGTCCAGAAGCAGAACAAGCTGACCCGCGAGCAGCTTATCCAGGCCCTGCAGCTGGAGGGGATGACCTTCGATGCCTACCGGGAGAACCTGGCCAAACAGATCCTGCGCTTCAAGCTGCTGGGGCGCGAGGTGCAGAGCAAGGTCGAAGTGACCAACCAGGAGATCCGCGACTACTTTCGCGCGCACATCGACGAGTTCCGCGAACCTGCCTACGTGCGCCTTGCCCGGCTTAGCTTCCTCCTGCCGGCCAAAGCCACTGCCGTCCAGATCGAGGCGGTCCGGAGCAGGGCCGACGCGGCCCTCGCCCGTCTGCGGAAGGGGGAGGATTTCTACAGCGTGCTGCTTGCCAGCACGGCCGACCAGAGCGCCGAAGGCGGCGACCTGGGAACCTTCAAGGAGGGAGAGCTGACGGCCGCCTTTGAAAAGGCGGTGCAGGGGCTCAAAGAGGGAGAGGTTTCGGAAGTGATCGAAACCCCGGACGGTTTCCACATCCTCAGGGTCGAAGAGCGCAGCCCCGGGAAGATCCGTCAATTCGACGCGGTCCAGGACGAAATTCAGAAGGCCATTGCCGACCAGAAGACCGAGGCGCGGTTCAAGGAGTGGGCGCAGGACCTGCGCAAAAACGCCTACATCGACATTCGTCTCTGAGTCGTGGCGGGTCTCGGACCCGCCCCTTTGTGCTGAACGAGAAGAAGGCCCGCCGAATATCCGGCGGGCCTTCCTGCATTTTGCTCTGTGGGAAGTGCTGCGCGGATTGCTCAGCTCCGGCCGTCGATTAGGCAGCCGCTGTCGTCGTGCTCCAGGATCACTCGCTTGGCCCTTTGCAAGTTCTGGAGGTGGCCGGGGTCGACTTGAAAGTGCTGCGCCAGTTCTTCGACCGTGACGGCGGCGGGTTGCCGACGCCGTTTTTCGTGACGGCCGTAGCGGAACAGGTTATAGAGAGACCAGCATTTCAGCAGGGCTCCCATGACAAAGATAATGCCGCAATACCAGCCGAGCAGTTGTAGCAGGGCATGATAGCCGCCCTTGACAAGCATGATATCCGTAAAAAGCTGCAAGCCGAAAAACCAGCCAACCATGCCGATCAGCGGACGCATGAAGAAGAAGAAGAGAATCCAGAACAGCACGGTGATCAGGCTCTGGCCATACTTTTGCTGAAACGACTGGAGGTCCGGGCGGTTGATGATCGGCTGGCTCATGATTCCCTCGGTTCGGGTCGAGGCTCGGGATGGATGCCGCGGTCTTCGGTTTTCCAGCGGGCGCGTACGCCGCGCTGTTTGAGGATCGCTTTTGGCAGGGCGACGACGGCAGTGAACATGTTGATAAGCCAGAAGGCGAGCGGATACCAGATCATGACGAAGTAATATTTGAACAAGCCCTTTTCGTAACGGGTATCAAGCGCAAAACTGATGGCGAACTGCAGCAGGCAGGTGATGCCGAGCACGACCCCCGGCCAGGTCGGGATGATCGACTCGACCCGGAAACCGGGAGGCAGGATAAAGACCAGGCCGGCGAAGTAGAGCAGGATCACGGTCAGCATGGCATAGCCCCAGATGATGCTGGTGAAATACTCCAGATAGACCGGCCACATCCGGCGCTTCTGCCACTTCTGCAGTTTGCGGGCATAGCGCAGCAACACCTCATTGCCGCCTTGCGCCCAACGCAGACGTTGCTTCCACAGCCCGCGCAGGGTTTCGGGCATTAGAATCCAGCAGAGGGCGTGCGGTTCGTAACGGATATCCCAATGGTTTATCTGCAGTTTCCAGCTGATGTCGATATCCTCGGTAACCATGTCGAGGCTCCAGTAGCCAACCTGGTGCAGGGCGGATTTGCGGAAGGCCGAGACCACGCCCGACATGGTGAAAACACGCCCGTAGATTCGCTGCGCGCGCTTGATCAGGCCGAGAATCGCCGAGAACTCGCCGACTTGGATTTTGCCAATCAAGGTTGACCGGGTCCGGATGCGGGGATTGCCGGTGACGCCGGCGACTCGCGGACTGTTGACGAAGTGCTGCATCATCCAGGTGACTGCATGCGGGTCGAGCAGCGCGTCGCCGTCGATGCAGACCAGATACTCTGCCCTGCTGAGCATGCTTCCCATCCGCAGCGCCATTGCCTTGCCCTGATTGTTGGTCAGGTGAACGACCCGGATCCGGTCATGCCGCGCGGCCAGTTCGTCGAGGATATGGCCGGTCCGGTCGCTGCTGCCGTCATTGACGGCGATCACTTCGTAATCGGGATAGTTCAGTTGCGTCAGCCCCTCGAGAGTTTCCCGGATATTTTTTTCTTCGTTGTAGCAGGGTACGATTACGGCCACTGCGGGGTAGTGGTCCAGTTTCGGCGGGTCGTCCCAGCGGTTCTGGCGGCGTTCCCAGCGAAAGTAGTAATAGATTGCGCCGATCATCCACAGGTAGGCCATGAACAGCGGGTAATAGTACGCGAAGCTCAGCAGGGAATTCCCGATTAGTATAGAAATTTCCGTCATGATTAGGGCCTGTAGGGATAGGTTTGCAT
The DNA here is from genome assembly GCA_035620395.1 of Desulfuromonadales bacterium. Classification (NCBI taxonomy): domain Bacteria; kingdom Pseudomonadati; phylum Thermodesulfobacteriota; class Desulfuromonadia; order Desulfuromonadales; species Desulfuromonadales bacterium. The sequence goes on from DASPGW010000230.1 coordinate 7,991, forward strand.
CGACATGGCACGGTGCAGATCACGATCATGGGGGTGGTTGCGAATGAAATCATCCGGATAGTAGCCGAAATTTACCGCCCCCGATCTCTGCAGTAGTTGCATCTGGCGGGCCAGGGTGGCCGACGGGATCCTTAGGCCGGGGTGGTTCCAGTCGAAAGTCTGTAGCTCGAAGATGGTTTTCTGCAGGCCTGCAGGGTGCTGTTTGACAGCATCGACCAGCATGCCCAGCCAGTTGTCCGGGTCCACCGCCTGTTCCAGGTAGGGCATGGCCATGATGGCCGCATAGTCATAATGTTCGAGCGACTTCTGCAGGCTCTGGGCATACCAGGATTCGCTGGCCGGGTTCAGGGCGGTCTCGGCGTACAGGTTGCGCGCGGTTTTCACCGTGGGCCGCCAGATTCTGGCCCGTTCCGTCAGTTCCCCGGTCCATGCCAGCAGGGCCTGCGTCTTGGCTTCGCTCCAGCGCCGCATCAAATTGGGATCGTTGCGGATGGCAGCGATATCTGCCGGCAGTTGCCAGCTGTCCCGGTAGAAGGCCAGCGCCGCGGGGTTGGCATCCTCGAAGTCGGTGAGGTACCCGTCATCGTGGAACAGCAACCCCTCGAACTCGGCATGGCGGGCCAGATCTTCGTAAATCTCCAGAATGAGTCGACGGGCCTCCGGGGCGAAGGGGGACAGGCGCCGGTAGTCCGTGGGCTCCGATTCGCCGCCGGCTTGGGTCTGCACCGTCATGGCGGCGTCGCCCAGGTCGAAGCCGAGCACGGGCATCCAGGCGTAGACATTGACCCCGGCGCGGGTTTTCAGTTGCCAGGCTACGCGGTTGAACAGGTCGGCCCGGACGGGCAGGCTGCGGTTCGGGAAGTAGAGGGCGTCAGCCGTGCCGTTGCCATCCGGATCAGCGAAGGCCTGGAGGAAAACCGTGTTGATCTTCAGGTTCTTGATTCGATCGAGCAGGCGACCGAGATTCAGCTCCTGCTGAACGGGGTCGGGGTCGTAGACATAGTCCAGATCGATGTGGGCCACGCGACGGGGGTCCTGCTGGTCGGGGTTGTGCAGCGCCCAGACCAGGTCCTCGAGCTTGAGGTCGCCCGGCACCAGATAGCGGCTCACCCGGTCGAGGGCATCCGTGCGGCTGGTTCCGCTCTCCAGGGTCAGGGCCACCGGCATGCCGAGGTCCCGGGCGATGGCGACGGCGGGTCGATGATAGCGCCCGAACGGCCAGACCATGACCCGAGGGCGGGACCCGAGCCGACGTTCGAGCAGGTCGCGGTTGCGGGTCAGATCGCTGCGGATGCGTGCCAGCAGGGCGGTGTCGTCTTCGTAGCGGGCGGTTTCCGGATCATAGGTGCGACTGGTCAGCGCCGGCTCGAGGTTGCCCTGCGGGTTGGCGACAATGCCGCGATGCAGGTCGTAGCTGTGCGAGGCGATCTCCACCAGCCCCGAAGCCGCCACCTCGCGCAGCTGCGTCCAGGTCATGAAATTGCGCCGCGGCACCCATTGGCCGCCGTAATTCACCTGCGCATCATCCGCGGCATCCAGCCAGTTGCCGACCAGGGCCAGCACGGCCGGATAGCCGAATGCCTTGAGCAGGGGATAGACCCGGGTGTAGAAACTGGCATAGCCGTCATCGAAGGTGAGCAAGACCGCCTTGTCCGGCAGCGGGCGCTCACCGCGCTGGGCGGCCAGCAGGTCGTCGATGCTCACGACCTGATAGCCGTTGGCGCGCAGCCAGCTGAAATGCTGGACCAGGCGGCCGGAGGTGATAGCGTCGCCCTCCGGGTCGCCGACGCTATCCTCGACATCATGGTAGCAGAGCGCTATAAATTCCTGGGCCTGCGCCGGCAGGCCAAGCAGGAGGAGGCAGATTGCCGCTGCGATCAGGCACCGCATTCAAAATCTCCAGTTGAGGCGGGTATAGAAGTAGTTCTGGTACTCAGGCAGGCCATCATACACCCGCCGGAAGCGGCTGAACCCGTAAACCAGTTCGAACCGGTCGGCGGTTTCCCAGATGTGTTCGTAGGCGGCACCGGCGAGATAGTCATCAGCGAAGTTTTTCTGCCAGTAGTTGCCGAGGGTCAGGGCGAGGCGGTGGCTGAAGACCCGGTCGTAGCGCCGGCAGAGGCGATGCAGGTTGTCCAACGTCAGCGCCGCCGAAAAGTCGTGGCCGGGATTGAAGTAGATGGTGTCGTTGCGGCTGTTCGCCGAGGTGTAGAGGTCGGCAATCCCGCTCAACTTGTATTTGGGCAGGGTCAGCAGGCGCTGCTCCAGGCTGGCGGCAAGGCTTCGGCGGAAATTGCCGTCACTGAAATCCATGGCCTGGGCTTTCAGGCTGACTCGACGCAGTTCGCTCGCCCGGTAGGTGGCACCGAGGTCGGCCGAGTCGGCGGTGACGTCATCCTTGAGGGCACGCAGTGGCGTATCCCGGCTGAACAGCTCGATGGTCGCCGGAAACGACCAGTGGTCATCGAGCTCCCAGAGGAGCGACAGCCGGCCGCCGGGTTCATCGCCGCCGTCGACGTTGTAGGTCAGTTCGGCCACGGCCTCCAGGTCGGGCCGGCGGTATTCCACACCGATCCCGTAGCGCCGATAAATCTCGTCTCCCTCGGGGAAGGCGGCGAAGGCATAGCGGCCGCTCAGGAACATCCGGTAATGCTCGGCAAGCGGTCCGGAAAAGAGCGCCCCCTCGAACAGCATCTCCCGGGTTCCCTGGGTCGTGCTGCTGTTGTCCTGGTGGCCGGCCGACAGCCGCAGTTCCCCCATATTGTGGATTTCCCATGAACGTTGCAACCTTTGGACCTGTCGGTCCTCCGGGTAGAGGGCAAAAAGCCGGTTGATCGACAGTTCGGCCAAGCGGTATTCCCGGCGCTCCAGATAGCTTTGCGCCAGGCCGGTCTGCAGGTCCCTGTGCCGGCGAGACAGCCCCAATCCCAGCTCGTAGGTCTGCTGCGCCCGGCGTGGCCAGCCCCGGGCTGCGTAGACGTTGGCCAGTTCCCGGGTGATGCTCAGGTTGGCCGGTGCCATCGCGTGCAACGCCGTGAGGCGCCTCTCCGCTTCGGCGTTCTGGTCGCCATAGACGCGCGCCACGGCGGCGGTAGCGGCGGCCGCTACCTTTTGCGGATTAGGCCGGGAAAGGTGGCGGCCGTCGCTACCGCGAGTGTCCAGCCAGGGCGGCTGGGCCTGGTCCAGGCTGTCGATCAAGGCATAGGCGGCGTCGAAATTCTCCATTTCAACCAGCGTATAGAACAGGGCCAACTGCGCATCGAAGTCGTCCGGTTGCCGTTCAAGAATCTGCTGGTGGAGAAGCCGAGCCTGTTCAGGCTGCTGAAGGTACAGATAGGCATCGGCAACCGCCGACAGGACATAGGTGGGGGGTATCAATCCCTCCTGCGGCAGGCTTTCGTATTCGCTGATGACGGTATTCATCTGGAACCGGTTGCGCAGGGCTACCAGACGATCCAGGCGGGTCCGCTGCTCGAAGACTCGCGCGGAGGGTTGGGTGCGAAGCTCCGCCAGGTTGCGCTCCAGCAACGCCAGTGCCCGGTCGGTCTGGGCAAAGCGCCTGGTCTCGTCATCCGGCGGCAGGTCGCCCCAGCGCACGGCGAACGCAGCCTGATTGCCGAGGAGACGTTGCCATTCTTCAGTCGACAGCAGATCCGGGTTTTCTCGGGCCAGGTCAACGGCCAGATGCGAAGCCCCCAGACTGTCAAGAACCATGATTTGTCGCGCCCGGGCCATCCGGCTGCCCGGGTCTCTGGCCACGAGATGATTGTAGGTCTGCAAGGCGGCGAAAAAATCTCCGCCGGCTTCCTGGGCGTAGCCCTTGGCCATCAGCAGGGACGGCTCCCCCGGATAGCTCTGCTCGAATTGGCTGGCCAGTTCAGCGGCGGCCTGCCCCTGACCTGCATCGGCCAGGGTCAGCACCAGCCCATTGGGAAAGTCGAGATCGTTTGGGAAACGCTGCAAACCGCGCCGGTAGAGGTATTCTGCCTGCAGATAGTCGCCGCGACGACGTGCGGATTGGGCCGCCGCCTCGAGAGCGTACCCCGGTCCCGCCTGAGGTGACAGTAGAGGTGCCAGTTCGGCGACCCGGTCGTCCTGCCCCGCCCAACTGAGGACCGTCAGATAGTCGTGAAACACGGTCTGGTTGTGCGGGTCTCTGGCGTACAGTTCTTCGAGAACCTTGAGCGCTTCGACGGTGCGCCCGTTGCGGGCCATTTCAATGGCCTGGTCGGGACCGGCAGGCTGGGCCCAGCCAGGGCTGACCAGGCCAAGGCCGAGAACAGTCAAAACGGCACTGCTCAGCAACGCCTTTCCGAGAGGGCAGAATGACCAGGATTTTTGTTGACGGTAGAGGCGTCGCGACATAAGCACCCACGAAAGCGTTGCTAATTCCATACACAAGGCCATTAAGGAAAAACTAAACCAGAGTATAGGCTTAAAAAAATAAATGTCCAACAAAAACAGCTGTTTGTGTCCTGCTGCAGAAAAAACGGTAATTTGGAGTTGACCCCGACCGCACTGACGCTCCTCGACTATTTCGAATGCCCGACCAGTTGTCGTTTGGGAAGGCTGCCGGAGGGGGGCAGTATTGCTGGGGCAGGAGTTGAAAAAGTTGAAAAAACTGTTGGAAGGCCCGGGCTGCCGTGGACGTCGCGAAGTTTTGCCTGAATTGCCAGGGCGAAAAGTGTTCGCGATGGCCGGGTGTGGCGCCAGTTTGTCTTCCGGGACTATAATAAAAGAAAAAAGGAGAGAATTATGCGGCTCTTCGCGACGATATTGACTATGTTGCTGGCGGGCCTGCTCTTCACGGTGTCGGCAGCAGCGTGGACCGATGAAACTGGTTTCCGGCCGGCAGTGGTGACTCTCCATGATGCCGGTGGGACTTCCCCGGAAGGAGTGGTTCTTCTGGCGAAGAGCGGACACGGTGGCCACGGTCACGACAGGTTCCTGCGCGGTGGGCACCGGGGCCACGGTCATGACCGGTTCTTCCACGGCGGCCATCGCCACCAGCACCACTTCAAGTCGCACTTCCACCGTCATCATTTCGGCGGGCACTTCGGCCATTTCCGCACGCACCGTCATTTCCATCCCGGTTTCGGCGTCTCCTTCTGCGTGAGGGACAGGGGAGTTTTGTTCTGCTTCAATGACCACGCATTCGGGCATCGTCATCACTGGTAAGCGGGCCTGCGGAGAGGGGGAAGTCGCTTGAGGTGTTGAGAGAATAGAAGTGCGACCAAAGTTCCGGTAAAATGCCCGGAGTTTCTTCCTTGCATCCGTGGAAGCCTGTGTTAAAGAATTTAGAAAGTGCAAGTTTGTGCTGATTTTTCAGTAGCCGGCGGATGGGCCGTCCGGAAACGAAAGAAAACGCACACAGCGGAGGGCAGTAAGGTGTTTGGTTCTTTATTGACCCGCACCGTCCTTGCACAACGAGCGTTCCGCGGGGAACAGAAAAACAAGGAGAAAAGCAAATGGCAAAAGGTACGGTCAAGTGGTTCAATGACGCCAAGGGTTTCGGTTTCATTGAGCAGGAAAGTGGGCCCGACGTGTTCGTGCACTTCTCGGCCATCACCGGCGAGGGATTCAAAAGCCTGGTCGAGGGGGACCGGGTCGAGTTCGACGTCACCCAAGGACAAAAGGGCCCCCAGGCCAGCAACGTGCGCAAGATCTGAGCCGTACATCCACAGCTCGGAAAAGGGAGAGGGCAGGTGTTTCGCCTGCCCTCTCCCTTTTCCTGTCCCCTACCCTTCCCCCGGCTTTTTGGCCACACGCTTGCTCAGTGCCTGTCGATGGCTTATATCTGGGCACCAACAGGATTCCTGACCGCTGCGTTCCTTGTCCCGTTGGATGGAAGCGACCTGGCGAGCCGGCAATTGCAGCGTCGGCGATTGCGGTTGCCAGATTCCGACCGGATAAGTTAAGATAATTCTTTGCATTGCTGGAGAAAATGGTGCAACGGCCGATTGTCATCACCCTGGGGGACCCCACCGGCGTGGGACCCGAAATCATTGTCAAGGCACTGCTCAGCGGGGGGCTCGACGGCCTCTCCCGACCACTGCTCGTGGCGGGGGATGCCGGCGTGCTGCGGCGGGCGGCGGGCGTTTTCAACGTCGGGTCGGAGCTGCATCCCGGCGCAGGGCCGGGCACCCTTCGCCTGCAGATTGGCAGTCGCCATCTTGACCTGGCGGCCCTAACCGAACTGCCGGTGGAGCGGCTGGGCTACGGCAGGCCCGATGATGCCTGCGGCCGGGCGATGGCCGAATATATCGAGTGGGCCTGCGATCGCTGCCTGGCCGGGGAAGCGGCGGCGATGGTGACGGCGCCGATCAACAAGGCGGCCATCAAGGCCGCCGGCTACAACTTCCCCGGGCACACCGAACTGCTGGCGCGGCGCTGCGGGACGGAGCACGTGGTGATGATGCTCGCCGGGGAACGGCTGAAGGTCTGCCTGGTCACTACCCATCTGGCGCTGCGTGAAGTGCCGCAAGCCCTCACCACCGAGGCGATTCTGACGACCGTCCGCATCACCGACGCCGTCTTCCGTCGCTTTTTCGGCATGACCCTGCCGCGCCTTGCCGTCCTTGCCCTCAACCCGCATGCCGGCGAGGGGGGGCATTTCGGCGACGAGGAGGAGCGGCTCATCCGCCCGGCCATCGCCGCCGCCCAGGCCGAGGGGATCGCCGCCACCGGCCCGCACAGCGCCGATACGCTCTTTCACTTTGCGGCTCAGGGGGCCTGCGACGCGGTCATCTGCATGTATCACGACCAAGGACTGATTCCCCTCAAACTGCTGCACTTCGACGACGGGGTCAATGTCACCCTCGGGCTGCCCATCGTGCGCACCAGCGTCGATCATGGCACCGCCTACGACATCGCCGGCACCGGCCTGGCGAGCGAAAAAAGCCTGGTTGCGGCGATCCGCATGGCTGAAGACATGGCCAAACACATCTAGCCACAGTGGTCACCGAGGACACCGAGAAAACCCTTCACGGGTTTTGGGTGTTAAACCAAGAGAGCGGTTTCTGATTTTCTCTGGGACCTCTGTGTTCTCTGTGGCAAATCATTGGATTTTGCTTCATGCCTGACAAGATCATCATCAAAGGTGCCTGCGAGCACAACCTGAAGTGCATCGACGTCGAGATCCCCCGCGAGAAGCTGGTAGTGATCACCGGGGTTTCCGGCTCGGGGAAATCGACCCTGGCTTTTGACACCCTCTACGCCGAGGGTCAGCGGCGCTACGTCGAGTCCCTTTCCGCTTACGCCCGCCAGTTTCTCGAGCAGATGGAGAAGCCGGATGTAGAGAGCATCGAGGGTCTCTCGCCGGCCATTTCCATCGAGCAGAAAACAACCTCGAAGAACCCCCGCTCGACAGTCGGTACCGTCACCGAGATCTACGATTATCTGCGTCTGCTCTTCGCCCGCGTCGGCCGGGTGCACTGCCACCAGTGCGGCCGCGAAATCGCCTCGCAGACGGTGGAGCAGATGGTCGACCGGATCCTGGCCATGCCGGAGAAAACCAAACTCCTGTTGCTGGCCCCCATCGTCCGCGGCCGCAAGGGGGAATACCGCAAGGAACTCAAGCAGCTGCAGGCCGACGGATTCGTCCGGGTGCGCATTGACGGCGAGCTGTACGAGCTGGCCGAGACGCCCGTTCTCGACAAGAACAAAAAGCACACCATCGAGGTAGTGGTTGACCGCGTGGTGGTCAAGGACGGTATCCAGAGCCGGCTGGCCGACTCGCTGGAGACGGCGCTCAAGCTCGCCGACGGCATCGTCCGGGTGGAGGAGCCCGGCGGGACGAGCCAGCTCTTCTCGGAGCAGCACGCCTGCATCGAGTGCGGCGTCTCCTACCCCGAGATCACCCCGCGCATGTTCTCCTTCAACAACCCCTACGGCGCCTGCCCCGACTGCTCGGGGCTGGGCACCCGCATGTACTTCGACCCCGAGCAGGTTGTGCCCAACCCTGCCCTCTCCCTGCGCGAGGGGGCAATCGTCCCCTGGGAGACCAAGGCCGGCGGCGGCTACTATTTCCAGCTGGTCGAGGCCCTCTCCGACCACTTCGGTTTCGACATCCATACCCCTTTCGGCCGGCTGCCGGAAAAAGTCCGCAAGGTTCTGCTGCACGGCTCGGGCGAGGAGCCGGTGCGTTTCTTCTTCGATCAAGGGGGGCGCCGGCACTTCTACGAGAAGCCCTTCGAGGGAGTGATTCCCAACCTCGAGCGGCGGTTCCGGGAGACTGACTCGGAAACGGTGCGGGAGAACCTCGAGCGCTTCATGAATGTCATGCCCTGCCCCACCTGTGAAGGGGCGCGCCTGCGGCGCGAGTCGCTCTTCGTGCGGGTCGGCGCCAGGAGCATCCGCGAGGTTACCGCCTTTTCCATCGCCGAGGCGCAGGCGTTTTTTGAGACTTTAGAGCTGCCGGCGAAGGAGGCGGAGATCGCCCGGCGCGTGCTCAAAGAGATCCGCGAGCGCCTCTCCTTTCTCTCCCACGTCGGCCTTGACTACCTCTCCCTCGACCGCACAGCCGGGACCCTCTCCGGCGGCGAGGGACAGCGCATCCGTCTCGCCACCCAGGTCGGCTCCTCGCTGGTCGGGGTTCTCTACATTCTCGACGAGCCCTCCATCGGCCTGCACCAGCGGGACAACCGGCGGCTGCTGGAAACCCTCAAGCGACTGCGCGACCTTGGCAACACGGTGCTGGTGGTGGAGCACGACGAGGAGACAATCCTCGAGGCCGACCATGTGATCGACATGGGGCCGGGAGCGGGGGTGCACGGCGGCGAGGTGGTGGCCCAGGGGACGCCGCAGGAGATTCTCGCCAATCCTGCCTCGCTGACCGGCCAGTACCTCTCCGGGGCCCTCGTCATTCCGCTGCCGAAAGAGCGGCGCACGAGCGAACGCTTCCTGACCATCCGCGGGGCGCGGGAGAACAACCTCAAGGGGGTCGAGGCGCGCATTCCGCTGGGGGTGATGACCTGCGTCACCGGGGTGTCGGGTTCGGGCAAGTCAACCCTGGTCATCGACACCCTCTTCCGCGCCCTGGCCCAGCACCTCTACCGCGCCAGGGAGAAGGCCGGCAAGGTCGACGAGCTGCTCGGCCTGGAGTTCCTCGACAAGGTCATTGACATCGACCAGTCCCCCATCGGCCGCACGCCGCGTTCCAACCCCGCCACCTACACCGGCATCTTCACCGAGGTCCGCGACCTCTTCGCCCAGCTCGCCGAAGCGAAGGTCCGCGGCTACAAGCCGGGTCGGTTTTCCTTCAACGTCAAGGGGGGTCGCTGCGAGGCCTGCCAGGGGGACGGCATCATCAAGATTGAGATGCATTTCCTGCCCGACGTCTTCGTGACCTGCGAGGTCTGCAAGGGAGCCCGCTACAACCGCGAGACCCTCGAGGTCAAGTACAAGGGGAAGAGCATCGCCGAGGTGCTCGACATGACGGTCAACCAGGCGGCCCGCTTTCTTGAGAACATCCCGCGGCTCAAGGGGAAGCTGGAGACCTTGCGCGACGTCGGCCTCGGCTACATCAAGCTCGGCCAGAGTGCCACCACCCTCTCCGGCGGCGAGGCGCAGCGGGTCAAGCTCGCCAGGGAGCTCGGCAAGCGGGCCACCGGGCGCACCATCTACATCCTCGACGAGCCGACCACCGGCCTGCACTTCGCCGACATCCAGAAACTCCTCGACGTCCTGCAGCAGTTGGTGGAGACGGGGAACACGGTGGTCATCATCGAACACAACCTCGACGTCATCAAGATGGCCGATTACGTAATCGATCTCGGGCCCGAAGGGGGGACCCTGGGCGGCGAAATCGTCGCCTGCGGCACCCCCGAAGAGGTGGCCCGCTGCAGCCGCTCTCACACGGGACGCTACCTGCGTCCCTATCTTGACCTCTAAGCTCCGCTCTGGAAGACCAGCGAAAAACAGTAATTTTTACCCGGTGCCGTGGCCCTTTTGTGCGCTGCAGCCGGTGATATCGCCGGCTGCCGGGTCATCCGGCGGGCGGCTGCCAACGGCAGTTTTTCGTAGCGCGGCAACTCTGATACACAAAGAATTCAGCGGAAAAACCGACGGCTTGAATGATTGCAGGGAGTTGTGCCCGGGCGGCCGGAGGGGAAGGCTTGCCGCGCAACGAAAAAAGCGGCAATCGGCATATGGCTTGCAAAACATCCTGGCGTACTCAGCGAAAAGCCGTCTCTCTGGAGAAGTTGCCGATGTTCAAAAAAATCGTTGCCGCCCTGCTGCTGACCCTGTTCACCAGCGCCTGCGCCCACCAGGCCGCATTTCTTTCCGAACCGTCCGGAGCGACTGTTTTCATCGACGGCCAGGCCGTTGGTGTCACCCCTTGCCAGTATGATTACAAGCTCAGCAGCGGAAGCGATTACGAGGTGACCATCGAAAAAGAGGGTTACGAAAAGATACGGCACAGCGTCAAGGCCGACGAGGTGGATCGGGAGGCCCGCAACACCTGGCTGGCGGCCGGTGTGGTCTGGAGTCCGCTGTGGCTGGGGACCCTGTTTACCAAGAAGCTCAAGGACAGCTACGCCTTCGTGATGAAGAAGGCCGCCCCTACCTATACCGCCAAGGCGGGGGAAACGGACAACGGTCGGCCCTTCTAGGTTTTCGCAGACAGCTACCGGCAGGACGGGGCAGGCCACAGGGCCTGCCCTTTTTTGTTACCAACGGCGGTCATCCGGCCGCCGCCGTTCGCAACCCTCTGCGGCCTTCTGGATAGTGCTTTTCCCTTGATTTGGGAACACGCCGGGATTAGCATCGGCAAAAATCAGGGGACATTGCATGAAGCCGTTCGTCAAGAAGCTGAAAAACATCCCTCCCGGCCAGGCGCTGATCCTCTACTATGCCGCCGCCATTCTGCTGGGCGCGATGCTGCTTTCCCTTCCGGTGGCGGCCCATGGTTCGCCGCTCTCCTTTCTCGATGCGCTCTTCACCGCCACCTCGGCTCAGTGCGTCACTGGCCTGATTGTAGTGGATACCGGCAGCAAGCTTACGCTCTTCGGCCAACTGGTGGTGCTGGCCCTCATCCAGGTCGGCGGCCTGGGGATCACCACCTTCTCCGTCTACCTCTTCTTCTACCTGCGTCTCGGCGTCGGCATGCGCGGCCGCTGGATCATCCAGGAAACCCTCCTGCACACGCCGGTCGAATCGATGAAGGAGCTGATCCGCGCCATCTTTTTCCTGACGGTGATCATCGAAGGGGCGGGAGCGCTGCTGCTCGCCTTCGCCTTCGTTCCCGACCTCGGCCTGGCCAGGGGGCTCTACTTCGCCCTGTTCCATTCGGTTTCGGCCTTCTGCAACGCCGGCTTCGCCCTGTTCGCCGACAGTCTCATCGGTTACCGCGATCACCCGCTGGTCAATCTGACGATCATGGGGCTGATCATCCTCGGCGGCATTGGCTTTCTGGTGATGAAGGAGCTGCTCGACCTGCTGCGCCGGGGGCGCAAGCGCCGCCGGCTCTCTCTCCACACGCGCCTGGTGCTCCTGACCACCGGCCTGCTCATCGCCGGCGGCGCCGTTCTCATCGGCCTGCTGGAGGCCGGCGCTTCTCTCACCGGCCGGGGGGTCGGCGAGGGGATATGGACGGCACTGTTCCAGTCGGTCACCGCCCGCACCGCCGGCTTCAACACCATCGATCTCAACCTCTTCGGAGTGCCGACCCTCTTCCTGATGATGTTCCTGATGTTCGTCGGCGCCTCCCCCGGCTCTTCCGGCGGCGGCATCAAGACCACCAGCCTCGCCCTCTTCGTGGCGATCCTGCACAGCCGACTCAAGGGAAATCCGCACACCAATGTCTTTCGCCGGACCATCCCCGACGAGGCGGCGACCAAAACCCTGACCCTGGTGATGCTCGCCACCCTCTTTCTCGGCGCCGCCACCTTCGCCCTGCTGGCCGTGCAGGGGCAGGGACAGGCTTTCGCCGGTAATCGGGGAGCGTTGATGGACTTCGCCTTCGAGGCGGTTTCCGCCTTCGCCACCGTCGGTCTCTCCCTCGGCGCCACCGCCCAACTGGTGCCGCTGGGGAAAATCGTCGTCATCGTGCTGATGTTCGTCGGCCGGGTGGGCCTGCTCACCATGGCCTTCACCATCGTCAAGCGTGCCCGCCGCGACGCGGTGCGCTATTCGGAAGAAAACATCATGATCGGCTGAGCCGATCACGATTGGCAGGGGAGAAGTTTCCATGGGACGTTACTGTGTTATCGGCCTCGGCAATTTCGGCTTCCACGTGGCCAGAACCCTCTACGAGGGGGGGCACGAGGTGGTGGCCGTCGACCAGGACCGGGAGAAGGTGCAGCGGGTTCAGGAGTATTCCTCCTATGCCATTCAGGGGGATGCGGCGAACAAGGAGTTCCTTTCCGGGCAGGGAATCGGGGAAATGGATGCGGTGGTCGTCTCCACCGGCGAGCGCTCCCACCTCTCGACGCTCATCACCCTCTACCTCAAGGAACTGAAAGTGCCGCGCATCCTGGTCAAGGCGCTGGACGAGGACCACGGACGCATCCTGGAGAAGATCGGGGCCACCGACATCATCTTTCCCGAGAAGGACATGGCCATCCGCACCGCCCGCGGTCTGGCGAGCCCCAACGTGCTCGAATACATCCCGCTCGCCGAGGACTATTCGATCACCGAGGTCGGGCCACCCGCCCATTTCCTCGGCAAGACCCTGATCGAGCTCGACCTGCGGCGAAAATACAACGTCAACATCATCGGCATCAAGGACGTTATAGCCGACGTTTTTATCGCCGTGCCGCCGCCGACCTACATCATCAAGGACAGCGACCTGCTGATCTTCATCGGCAAGTCGGAGGACGTGGAGAGGGCCTGCCGCAAGAAGTGAGTCGATGGCCCCTCGGCTGTTGACTTTCCGGACGGTACCGCTAAACTGGGAGGCACGTTGCCGGTTGAGCCGGATTCAAAATCAGGGAGGAGAGTTCATGTCCGATTTGCGCAGCAGCAAGACCGAAAAAAACCTTCAGGAGGCCTTCGCCGGGGAATCCCAGGCCAACCGCAAATATCTCGCTTTCGCCAAAAAGGCCGAGACCGAAGGGCATCCGCAGGTCGCCAAGCTCTTCCGGGCGGCGGCCGAGGCGGAGACGGTGCACGCCCACGCCCACCTGCGGGCGCTCGCAGGCATCGGCTCCACCGAGGCCAACCTGCGCGAGGCGATCGGCGGCGAGACCCACGAGTTTACCGAGATGTATCCGCAGATGATCCGGGAGGCGACCAGCGAAGGGTTTGACGTCGCCCTGCGCAGTTTTACCTTCGCCAACGCCGTGGAAAAGGTGCATGCGGATCTTTACCGCAAGGCCCTCGAGAGCCTCGGAAAAAACGAGGCGGTTGATTACTACGTCTGCCAGGTCTGCGGCAATACCATCGAGGGGGCACCCCAGGGGCCCTGCGAGGTCTGCGGCGCCGCCCAGACAGCCTTTCGGAAAGTCGACTGACATCGCCTAAATCCCAGTTCCCCGGCCGGGCCCCTGGGGTCCGGCTTTTTTTTCTGCCGGCACAAAACCCCGCGCCTGGTTGCCAGGCATGAGAAACTTTCTACCCGAACCACAAATGGACAGAACGAGGTTGCCCATGGACAAGTGCCCGGTTTGCAAGGAAATGAAAAAGGGAAAATACCGTTGCAGCGGTTGCGGAACGATATTCAACTGCCCCCAGCCGAATTGCGGAGCGGAGATCCGCAAGCGGGACGCCGAAGAGTGCCCCCGCTGCGGACTTCTGCTCGCCGAATACGTCGAAAAGCGCAAGATGTACCGCCTGTGTCCCAAGTGCAAAAAGA
>DASPGW010000231.1 GCA_035620395.1 Desulfuromonadales bacterium
GATGCGCCGGTTCTTGCTGACCAGGGGGACGAGGAGCAGTTCATCCACGCCGAGGGCCGCAGCCTGCTCCCGGCCGATGCCGGGCTCCTCGGCCAGGTTCGCGACGTGCCGCGAGAGCTGGTCGTTGAGGGTGCGCACAAAGGGGTGATCGAGATCGCCAAGGGGGGTGGTGAGAATTTCGAGCAGGTCGCGGAAGCGTTCCTTTTCGGCGCTCATTTTCTGCTCGAAGAAAAGCCGGGCCATCTCCCGCAAGGGCAGGTCCTGTTCTTCGACTTCCTGCCAGATGCGGGCCGCGTCCTGGGGACTGCGCGGCCCGACGGCGAAATAGCCCTTGAGGCTTGTGCGTTCCTTGTCGACCAGCAGCAGTATCGCCCGGTTGAGACCGAACCCCTTGCCGGCGGTAACAGCGGTGAGAGCCATGGCGATGACTTCCTCCATGTCCACCGAGGTCTGCAGCACCAGGCCGACTTCGTGCAGGAATTTGACCTCGCGACTGCGCGCCTCGACTTGCGCGGCGAGGGTGCGGCTCTGGGCCCGCAGGGCGAGAACCTCCTCGACGGCGTAGGGGAGAATCTCGGCAGCCCCCTCCCAACCGTCGTGATTGGTGCGCAAATTTTCGAGGAAGCGTGGGCACTCGATACAGCGCTGCTGAAACCGTTTGCGGCGGTTGAACAGCAGCTCCTCGTCCCCCTCGCGAAGGTAAGGACAGTCTTCAGGGGAGATATGCTCCCGGTCGCAGCAACAGCGAGGTTCCACGCAGTACACCTGGAATGGGATCGGCCAGCCGATGAAGCCGGCGGGAACGGAATCAGTCCGCAAGTATAGCAGCTCGGGCCTGGCCGGCAAGCGAATGAACCGGCCTTTAGCCTTTTGTCTTTTGCCTTTTGCCGGCTCTCTGTGGCATAGTGCCGCAGATGGAGGCGAAACGCTACAATCTGTTTTCCGAGCACCTCAAGGAGCGCTTCGGCGGCCGGATCCACAAGATTTCCGTCGATGCCGGGTTTTCCTGTCCCAACCGCGGCGGCACCCGCCGTCTGCCCGGCTGCCTCTTTTGCGACCCCGGCGGCTCGGGCGCCACCGGCATAGAGCGGGGCCTGCCGGTGGCGCAGCAGCTCGAACAGGGCAAGGAGATCATGCTGCGCAAGTACAGGGCGCAGCGTTTTCTCGCCTATTTCCAGCCTTTTTCCAACACCTTCGCGCCGGTAGAGCAGCTGCGCGCCCGCTACGATGAGGCCCTCGCCGTGGCCGATGTCGTCGGCCTGGCGGTCGGCACCCGGCCCGACTGTCTGCCGGAGGAGGTTCTCGACCTGCTGGCCGGTTACCACCGCCGCACCTACTTCTGGCTCGAACTGGGGCTGCAGAGCGTGCACGACGCGAGCCTCGCCTTTCTGCGCCGCGGCCACGACTACGCTGCCTTCCTTGCCGCCTTCACTGCCGCGAAGAAACGGGACTTGCGGGTCTGCGTCCACATCATCCTGGGCTTGCCGGGCGAGAGTCGGGAGGCGATGCTGGCCACCGCCGCCGAAATGGCTCGCCTGCGGGTGGACGGCATCAAGATTCACCTGCTGCACGTGCTCAGGGGGACGCCTCTGGGCGACTTCTACGAACGGGGCGGCATTCCGGTCCTCGAACAGGCCGAGTACGTGACGCTCGCCGCCGACTTCCTGGCGCGTCTCCATCCCGACACGCTCGTCCACCGGCTGACCGGAGACGGCCCGCGGGAGCTGCTGCTCGCCCCCCTCTGGTCGCTCAACAAGTGGGAAGTGCTCAACGC
The DNA here is from genome assembly GCA_035620395.1 of Desulfuromonadales bacterium. Taxonomy (NCBI): domain Bacteria; kingdom Pseudomonadati; phylum Thermodesulfobacteriota; class Desulfuromonadia; order Desulfuromonadales; species Desulfuromonadales bacterium. Next base: position 1,775 of record DASPGW010000231.1, read on the forward strand.
CATCGACGACGAACTCAGGCGCCGGGACCTGCGGCAGGGGAGTTGCCTGTTCTGAAATGATCGCTGATTGATGCTGCGATTGGCGGGTCGGGGTTCGGAAGGGTAGAAATCAGCGTGCCGGAAGTGTAGAGACACTCCAGCCCGGGAGGCGGGTGCGGCGAAGGGCTGCGGCTCAGTTGCCGCTGCGCTCGAGGGTGACCGTGGCGGCCGGGACTTCTGTCGTCCCGCCCCAGGAGACCAGCAGGAGCGAGGCCCACGCGATACTGATGATGAAAACGATGACCTTGAACATGGCGCGTACCATACAAAAATATCCCGCAAAAAGCAAGGGGAAATCTGCGCGTTTTTCAGCATCTTGAATGCTCTTGCCGGCTGCTTTTCCCTGTGCTATTAATCCCGGTCCCTGGTCTCCAGCCCAAGGTTCCTGATCCAAAGTCCCGAGTCCCGGAATTCACAAAATGGATCTCTCTTCTCTCAACAAGGAACAACTCGCCGCGGTGCGTCACGCCGAAGGCCCCCTGCTGCTGCTGGCCGGCGCCGGCTCCGGCAAGACCCGGGTGATTACCTGTCGCATCGCCTTTCTGCTGCGCGAGCGGGGGGTTCCGGCGGACCAGCTCCTGGCGGTGACCTTCACCAACAAGGCGGCCCGCGAGATGCAGGAACGGGTCGAGGAGCTGGTGGGGCGGAAAAGCGCCCGCGGCATGGGGATCTCCACCTTCCATTCCCTTTGCGTGCGGATTCTCAAGGAAGACATCGAGCGGCTCGGCTACAAGAAGAACTTCTCCATCTACGGTGCCGCCGACCAGAGCCGGCTGGTCCGTGACCTCATTCAGGGGCATGACACGCACGGCCGCAAGTTCGACCCCGACCGGGTGCTCTGGCTGATCTCCGACGCCAAGAACCGCCTGGTTCCCCCCGAGCAGTTCACCGTCCGCCACCAGGACGAGTACGAGTACCTGGCCGCCGAGATCTATCCGCGCTACCAGAAGTCGCTCAAGGCCTTCAACGCCATCGACTTCGACGACATCATCATGCTCACCGTTCGCCTCTTCCGCGAGCACCCGGACGTGCTGGCCAAGTACCAGGAGCGCTTCCGCTACCTCATGGTCGACGAATACCAGGACACCAACGCCGCCCAGTACCTGCTGCTGCGCTTCCTGGCGGAAAAGCATCGCAATCTCTGCGTGGTCGGTGACGACGACCAGTCGATCTACGGTTGGCGCGGTGCTGACCTCGGCAACATCCTCGGCTTCGAGCGGGACTTTCCCGGCACCCGGGTGATCAAGCTCGAGCAGAACTACCGCTCTACCGGCAACATCCTGGCCGCGGCCAACGCGGTGATCAAAAACAACCGCCAGCGCAAGGAAAAGGCGCTCTGGACCGCCGACGGCGCCGGCCCGCCGATCGACTACCTGCTCTGCGCTGACGAGGAGGATGAGGCGCGCACCGTGGTCGAGCGCATCCACGCCGCCCGCTTCCGTGAGAACCTCGCCTACCGCGACTTCGCCATCCTCTACCGCACCAACGTCCAGTCGCGGGCCTTCGAGGAGCAGCTGCGCTACGAAAACATCCCCTACGTGCTGATCGGCGGCCAGCAGTTTTTCGACCGCAAGGAGGTCAAGGACACGGTCGCCTACTTCAAGGTCCTGGTCAATTCCCGCGACGAGGTCAACCTGCTGCGGATTCTCAATTTCCCCCGGCGCGGCATCGGCGAAACGACCGCCGACCGGCTGATCCGGGCTTCGGCGGAACAGGCGCGGCCGCTTTGGGAGGTGATGCGGGAGCCGGCCGGCATCGAGGACCTGGGGGAGAAATCGCTCGCCGCCATCGCCGAGTTCGTCACCTTGCTGGAGGGGTACCGGGAGCGGTTCCGGCGCTGCCGCCACCTGGCCGAGCTGGGGCGGGAGTTCCTGGAGACGCTCAAGATCGAGGACGAACTCTACCGCACTGCCGACGACCCGGCCAGGGCCAGGCGCCGCGTCGAGAACGTCGCCGAGGTGGTCAACGCCATGGCTTCCTACGAGGAACGCGATGAGAAGCCGACCCTGGCCGGCTTTCTGGAGAAGGTCTCCCTGCTCGACCGCGACGACCCCGGCCGCGGCAGCAAGGAACAGAAGCTCGCCCAGGACGCGGTGATCCTGATGAGCCTGCATTCGAGCAAGGGGCTGGAGTTCCCGCACGTCTTTCTGGTGGGGCTGGAGGAAGAGTATCTGCCACACAAAAAGTCGGTGGGAGAAGGGGTCGACGTCGACGAGGAGCGGCGTCTCTGCTACGTCGGCATCACCCGTGCCCGGCGCAGCCTGACCCTGCTCGGCGCTGCCCGGCGCAAGAAGTACGGCAAGATGCAGCCGCGCGAGCCGAGCCGTTTTCTGCAGGAAATCCCCGGAGAAGTGCTGCGGGAACTGGCGGGGGAGGCGAAGCCGGCCGCCAGCGGGGCGGAGCAGGAGAAGGCCGCCGGCAACTTCTTCGCCGGCATCAAGGCGCTGCTGGGGGAGTGACCTCAGAAGGCTCCGAGGTACCCCAGCGCCGCCGCGCCCAGCCCGGTGGCGCCCACCACCAGCCAGGGGGGCGTTTTCCATAGAGTCAGCAGGCCGAAGGCGGTGAGGGCGAGGATGAAATCGCCGGCCGAGAGGATGCCGCTGGACCAGACGGGATCGTAGAAGGCCGCCAGGAGAAGGCCGACCACGGAGGCGTTCACCCCGAGCAGGGCCAATCGGACCTGGCGGTTTTTCCGCAGGGCTTCCCAGAACGGGAGCACTCCCACGACCAGCAGGAAGGAGGGGAGGAAGATGGCCAGCAGGCAGAGGAGGCCTCCGGTCCAGCCGTTGGGGGTGATCTGCGAGGCGGCGCCCAGGTAGGCGGCGAAGGTGAACAGCGGTCCCGGCACCGCCTGGGCGGCCCCGTATCCCGCCAGGAAGAGGTCTTTGCTGATCCAGCCCGGATTGACGACTTCAGCCTGCAGCAGCGGCAGCACCACATGCCCGCCGCCGAACACCAGGGAACCCGTGCGATAGAAGCTGTCGGCCAGCACCAGGGCCTGCTGGCCACTGCGGGCGGCCAGGGGAAGCAGGAGCAGCAGGAGGCAAAACAGGCCGAGGCAGGCGATGGCGGTTTTCCGGCCGGGCGCGAACAGATGGGGCTCATGGTTCGCCGGGCCCTCCGGCTGCAGGCAGAGCAGGCCGAGGATGGCGCCGGCGGCGATGGCAACGAGCTGGCCGAAAACGCCCGGCCAGGCGAGGGTGAGCACCGCCGCCAGGATGGCCAGGGTCCCCCGGGGACGGTCGGGACACAACGCCCGGGCCATCCCCCAGATGGCCTGGGCGACCACCGCCACCGCCACCACCTTGAGGCCGTGCAGCCAGCCCGCGTGGACCGCCGTCTCGTCCAGGGAGGTCACGCCGTAGGCGAAGAGGATGAGGGCCAGGGCCGAGGGAAACGTGAATCCGAGCCAGGCCGCCAGTCCGCCGCGCAGCCCCGCCTGGGAAATGCCGATGCCGATGCCGACCTGACTGCTGGCCGGACCCGGAAGAAACTGGCAGAGGGCGACCAGGTCGGCATAGGTGTCTTCACGCAGGCACCGGCGGCGCATGACGAATTCGTCACGGAAATAGCCCAGGTGGGCGACCGGGCCGCCGAAGGAGGTCAGTCCGAGCTTGAGAAAGGCCAGAAACACCCGGCCGACGGAAAGCTTCTCTTGCCGTTCACTCATCTTTTTTCTTTTCCTCTGCTGCTTTCGAAGGGCTGTCCGCCCCGCCGATCTCTTTGTTCAGTTCAGCAACCTGCCGGCCGATCAGCGCCAGCACCTCTCCCCCTTTTTCCGTCAGGTAGTATTTTCTCGGGGCCCGCGGCCCGCGCTTCGGATCGACCTCGCTGCGCAGCCAGCCGTTGCCTTCCATGCGCTGCAGCATGGGATAGAGCGTCCCCGGGCTGACGTCGTAGCCGTGCCGGCGCAGCTCCTTGAGCAGCCACTGCCCCACCACCGGCCCCTCGGCGGCGTGGTGCAGGATGTGGACCTTCCAGAATCCGAGAAGGATTTCCCGGTTCAGGGCCTTCAGGTCTTCGGGGTTCAGATTCATATCGAAAATCGTAGTCGATTATCGTAATAAAAATCAACCCCCCTTTTTATTCCGCAAATTTACAGAAAAAGCGGGATTCATGATTTCAGATAATTATGGAAAGGGGCCGTTTCCGGGGTGGCGAGCTATCCTTACCCGGGCTTTGCCGGTTTGCAGGGCAAAGCGGAACGGCGTTGACAAGGAGCGCAAGGAGCGCTTAATGTCACTTGCCAATTTGTCTGCCTCCGGGCAATACGGTTGCCGGGATTTCATGCAGTATCAGGCAGAGGATGTCCTTCCTCAATTCGAATTGACCATTCGAAAGAGGCACCGTGAAAGTTAGCGGGCGCGGCGAATCCGTCATCGGCGCGGAAGAGCGGGGCCGGGCCGAGGACAAGGCACCGGTGGGAGACTGAAGCATGCCGCAGGAGCTGGGTGATTTTTTCACCTTTCTTATCTTTCTCTTCTATGGTCTGGTTTTCTTTACCACCGGCGTGGCCATCACCTCCAAGGTCACCCGCGGCAGCAAGCTGAAGATTGCCCGCTATCTTCCGCTCTTTGCGATTTTCGCCTTTGTTCACGCCATCCACGAATGGCTGGTGCTTTTTCTCTACCTCGAATGGCCGGCCCTGCCGAAGGAAATGCTGCCGATCATCAGCCGGTTGCGGCTGGTGCCGGTTTCCATCTCCTACGTCTTTCTGCTGCTGTTCGGTTATTTCGTACTGCAGGCAGTCTATCCGCAGAAACGAAGGATCCTGCAGATTGTCGCCCTCTCGCTGCCGGTCGTTCTCTTCTTTAGTCTGCTGTATGCCGGCTTTGAAGGTGAGGCGGGTTTCTTCCGCTTCGCCGCCATGCGGATACGCAACCTGCTCGGGTTTCCAGGCGCCCTCGCCGCCGGTCTCGGTTTGATCGGCTATGCCGGCACCATCCGCGAGACGAGCGGCAAGGTGGCGCGCAACTTTACCGGCGCCGGCATCGCCCTCATCGTCTACGGCATTTTCGCCGGGCTGGTTCCGACCGGCACCATCCTGCCGCTGGGGGTGCGGGTGGAGCTGATTCGGGGCGTGACCGGCATGTTCATCCTGCACTTCCTGATGAACGCCCTGCATATCTTCGACCTCGAGCGTGAGGAGCTTATCGAGGAGCGTATGCAGCGCTTTGCCCAGACGGAGAAACTCACCTCCCTTGGCAAGCTGGCGGCCGGGATCGCCCACGAGATCAACAACCCGCTGGCCAACGTCTCGCTGAATGTGGAAATGCTGAAAAAATCCCTTGCCGGGGCAGCAGCCGGTGAGGCGTACGAAAAACGATTCACCGCCATCGAGCGGAGCCTGGGGCGGGCCTCCCGCATCGCCCGCGAACTTCTTGCCTTTTCCCGCCACGACGACAAGGAAGAGCATGCCGAATCCCTCGATCTCAACGAGGTGCTCCGGGATACCCTGACTCTGGTCGGCCCCCGCCGGCACGACTACCGCTTCGAGCTGACGCTGAATCCGCTACCCATGGTGCGGGGAATTCCCTGGAAGCTCGAGGAAGTCTTTCTGAACGTGATCATCAACGCCATGGAGGCGACTGCCGCCGGCGGCGAAATTGCCATTTCCACCCGCACCGACGGGGCGGAGGCCGTGGTCGAAATTACCGACACCGGGATCGGCATCCCTCCCGAGAATATCCGCTCGATTTTCGACCCGTTTTTCACCACCAAAGAGGTCGGCAAGGGGACCGGCCTCGGGCTCTCCATCTGCTTCGGCATCATGGAGCGGCACGGCGGACGAATCGACGTAACCAGCAAGCCGGGGACCGGTACTGCGTTGACCCTGGTCTTTCCGGCAGGAGGTGACGATGACGCCTAACATTCTCGTAGTCGACGACGATCCGGAGTTGCGGGAAAACATCCGCGAGATCCTGGACGATGCAAGCTTCGCAGTGACGGTGGCGGCCAACGGCGAGGATGCCCTCGACTGCCTGAAGCGGCAGGCCTTCGACGTGATCCTGCTCGACCTGATCATGCCCGGGCTGAGCGGAAAGGAGGTGCTTCCCTTGATCAAGCGACAGTCTCCCTCGGCCAAGGTGATCATGATCACCGCCTTTGCCACCATCGAGAATGCGGTGTCGGCGATGCGCAAGGGCGCCGACGACTATCTCACCAAACCGTTCAAGGTCGACGAACTGCTGACGGCGGTCCGCCGCTGCCTGGAAGAGGCGCGGCTGCAGAAATGCCGTTCGGTGATCGATGTCGAGGACACATTCAACTGCCTGGCCAACGTGATGCGCCGGGAGATCCTTCTTCTTCTCGCCCGCGAGGGGAAATTGCGGTTCATGGACATTGCCCGGAAGCTCGAAGTCGAGGACCACACCAAGGTGAATTTCCACCTCAAGGTGCTCCGCGATGCCCGTTTCATCGAGCAGGACGCCCGCAAGCTATACGTTCTGAGCAAGGAAGGCCGCAAAGTCGTCGATTGCATGCAGGTTGTGGTCAATAATCTAAGTAGTTGATTCAAAGGATTTATATCACCCATCCGTGAACTGCTCTTCACCGCCCTGGCGGGCGACGTGAAGGATTCTTATCTGGAATCCTCTCTGCTTCTTCACCCATAGTAATTTGCCGACCCTCCGCTTCACGCCTTTTTACCCTAGCGGCAGGCGAGCGGCGGTGTCCACGGCTTGACACATCCGATTCCCGGGTATACTTGCCGAGTAATCGGAAGACGTATC
>DASPGW010000232.1 GCA_035620395.1 Desulfuromonadales bacterium
TCTCGACCCGAATCCGCTTCGCACATCTCTTGATGTCGTACTTTTTCATTTACCCACCCTGTGTGCTATACAGCGTACCCCTTTCCAGTGAGATGAATATTCATCGAAGGGTAGGATTTTCTATAACTTTAGACCTAAAAAATCGTCCAGCCGCAGCCGCAGACTTCACCCTTCCTCCCAACATTTTGGGGTAAAGCTCCGGTCAGGACCTGCGCTGACGATACCGGTTTCATCAACAAAAAAGGGCCGTCCACTCTTGGACGACCCTGCCTCTTGCCTCTTGCCTCTTGCCTCTTGCCTCTTGCCCCTGGCCTGTCACCGGGCCGGCGGCTTGCCTTCCCCGTAGACGAGGCGCAGCGCCCGCTTGGTCCTTGCCGTCAGGCGAAACGGATTGATCGGCTTGGCGACGAAGTCGAAGTACCCCATGTCGAGAATCTTCGCCTCCTCTTCCGCCGCCGCCTTCGACGAAAGGGCGATGACGGGGATGTTGCGAGTGGCGGCGCTGGCCTGCAGGGCGCGAAACATCTCATAGCCGTCCATCCGCGGCATCACCGTGTCCGTAATGATCAGGTGTGGCTTCTGCTGCAGGGCAATCTTCAGCCCTTCCGCCCCGTTGCTCGCCTGCAACAGGCTGTAGCCCTCCTTGCGCAAGGCGGCGACGATGGCCAGGCGCACCATCTCCTGGTCGTCGACAACCAGAACCGTCCACCATTCGCTCTTTTCGGTCTGCTGGCCGGCCTGCAGATAGTGCCTGTTGACTGCCTCCTGGATATCGGCGGCGGTGGTGACACAGGGAACGATGCGCAGGCCGGTACGGAAGGCGACATTATCGATGGTATCCATGTCGAGGGGGTTCATCATCGCCAGGTAGAGGGTCTTGTCTTCCTGCTTGAGAGGAAAGATCATCGATTTGAGCGCCTGCTCGGCGTCGACCAGGGCCAGAAGTTCTGCCGGGAAAGCGAACTTGGCGAAATCGCGCACGAGCTTGTAACCGAACTGCCGGGAGAGGGCAGCGGCGATGTCCTTTTCGGAGATGGCCCCCATCTCCTCCAGCACGATCCCCAGTCGTTTGCTGGTCCCTTTCTGGCGCTCCAGAGCAGCCTGCACCGTTGCCTCGGTGATCGCCCCAGCTTCAACCAGGAGCTCACCGATGCGTTTGCGTTTGTTCATGTCATCCTCAGATTCACGGTCGGAGTCTTTTGTTGCAAAGGTTATACTTAATGATAAACCATTCTTTTCACAAGGTAAAAATGTGAAGACGCCGTTAATGTCGAGCAAAGCTGAACTCAGACCGTGACTTGCGACTCCCCTCCAACGGTCAGCCGGCCGGGTTGGCGTACGAAAGCGTCAAACCCTCGGCGCCGGCATCGACGGTGATGGTCGCCCCGTCGCGAATGTCGCCGGCGATCAGCGCCCGGCCGAGCCGGGTTTCGAGCTGGTGCTGCAGATAGCGCTTGAGCGGCCGGGCGCCGAAGACCGGGTCGTAGGCGGCTTCGGCAATGAAGTCGCGCGCCGCCTCGGTCAGCTCCAGGGCGATGCGGCGGCCGGTCAGACGCTGGCGCAGGTCGACGGTCAGCAGATCGACGATCGTCTTGATCTCGGCTCGAGTGAGAGGCTTGAACAGCACGATGTCGTCCACCCGGTTGAGAAATTCGGGCCGGAAATTCGCCCGCAGTTCGCGCAGGACGCTGTCCCGCGCCCCTTCCTTGATCTGCCCGTCGGCGGTGACCCCCTCCAGCAGGTACTGGGAGCCGATGTTGCTGGTCATGATGATGACCGTGTTCTTGAAGTCGACGGTACGCCCCTGCGCATCGGTCAGCCGGCCGTCGTCGAGGATCTGCAGCAGCACGTTGAACACGTCGTGGTGCGCCTTTTCGATCTCGTCGAAGAGGATGACGCTGTACGGCTTGCGCCGTACGGCCTCGGTCAGTTGCCCCCCCTCCTCGTAGCCGACGTAGCCGGGCGGGGCGCCGATCAGGCGGCTGACCGTGTGCTTCTCCATGTACTCGGACATGTCGATGCGCACCAGGTTTTCCTCCGAGTCGAAGAGCGCCTCGGCCAGGGTGCGGGCGAGCTCGGTCTTGCCGACCCCGGTGGGGCCGAGGAAGATGAAGGAACCGATCGGCCGGCGCGGGTCCTTGATGCCGGCGCGGGCACGGATCACCGCATCGGCGACCAGTTGCACCGCCTCGTCCTGGCCGACCACCCGCTGGTGCAGCACGTCGTCGAGCTTGAGCAGCTTCTCCCGCTCGCCCTCCACCAGCCGGGTCACCGGGATGCCGGTCCAGCGGGCGACGATCTCGGCGATCTCCTCCTCGGTCACCTCCTCGCGCAGCAGGCGCGGACCGGTCGCCTCGCCGCCGGTTTTCGCCTCCTGCTCCCTGAGCTGCTGCTCCAATTGCGGCAGGCGGCCGTGCTTGAGCTCGGCCGCCTTGTTCAGGTCGTACTGGCGCTCGGCGACCTCGATCTGCTGGCGCACCTTTTCGATCTCCTCGCGCAGTCCCTGCAGCTTCCTGATCGCCTCCTTCTCCGCATCCCACTGGGCCCTGAGGGTGTCGGCCCGGTGCTTCTGCTCGGCCAGCTCCTGCCGCAGCGTCTCCAGACGGGCCTTGCTCGCCGCATCCTTCTCCTTCTTCAGCGCCGCTTCCTCGATCTCCAGCTGCATGACGCGCCGGGTGACCTCGTCGAGCTCCTGCGGCATCGAGTCGATCTCGGTGCGGATGGTGGCACACGCCTCGTCGACCAGGTCGATCGCCTTGTCCGGCAGGAAGCGGTCGGTGATGTAGCGATGCGACAGGGTCGCCGCCGCCACCAGGGCGCCGTCCTGGATGCGCACCCCGTGGTGCACCTCGAAGCGCTCCTTGAGACCACGCAGGATGCTGACGGTGTCCTCGACGTCCGGCTGCTCGACCAGCACCGGCTGGAAGCGCCGCTCCAGCGCCGCATCCTTCTCGATGTATTTGCGGTACTCGTTCAGGGTGGTGGCGCCGATGCAGTGCAGCTCGCCGCGGGCGAGCATCGGCTTGAGCATGTTGCCGGCGTCCATGGACCCTTCGGCCTTGCCGGCGCCGACGATGGTGTGCAGCTCGTCGATGAAGAGGAGGATACGCCCGGCGCTCTCGCGAATCTCGGCCAGCACCGCCTTGAGCCGCTCCTCGAACTCGCCGCGGTACTTGGCGCCGGCGATCAGGGAACCCATGTCGAGCGCGTAGACGGTCTTGTTCTTG
>DASPGW010000233.1 GCA_035620395.1 Desulfuromonadales bacterium
CGTCTTCACCGGCCTGACCGCCTACGACACCTGGAAGATCAAGGCGATGGCGGCGGCCGGGGCGCAGGGGCGCAAACCGGCGATCCTCGGCGCGCTCACCCTCTATCTCGACTTCATCAACCTCTTTCTCATGCTGCTGCGACTGTTCGGCAATCGGCGGTGATCTTAAACTCTGAATCGGCCTCACGCGAAGCCGCGAAGTGCGCGAAGTAAAGTCAACTTGTTGTCAAAATCTAATCATCGCCCGATTGGTAGTCGTCTGACCGTCCATAGGCTTTCGAATTTCTTCGCGGCCTTCGCGGCTTCGCGTGAGCAACTGGTTAAAAAGATTGACAGAGGGGAGATTAAGGATTATCAAGAGTGGGTGTTTCAAACCCGGAGGGGGTGTGATGCCCGCAACCGTCGCTACAACGAGAAGGTGAATTCGGCAGCCGTCTAGATCAGCATTTGCTGGCTGGCGGCTGTTGTTGTTTTTAGTTGCCCCAAACACCGAAGGATATGGCCATGAACCTGAACCGCAAATGCGTTGCGACGGCCCTGTCTGTCGCCCTCCTGCTCCAACTGACCGGCTGCTCCGCCTTCCGGCCATTCAACCAGACGGTCCAGATCGACTGCGCCCAACAGGACGTCCAGCTCCAGGTGAACGGCGCCCCGTACGCCTGTCCGGCCGCGGTGCCGGTGCAGCGCAACCGGCCGGTCGACGTGCGTGCGAGCAAGGAGGGCTTCCCCGCCCAGCAGCGCCTGGTCAAGTTCCAGATCAGCACGACGGGCATTCTCGACCTGGCCGGCGGGCTGATCATCCTCGTGCCGGCAATCGGCCTGGCGTTTCCCGGCGCCTTTGACCTCGATACGACCAGTCTCTACTTCGATATGCGGCAGCCGGCTCCGGCGCTGGCGGAGAAATGAGTTGCAAGACTGCTGGGCCGTAGGGGGACAGGCACCTTTCAATGAATCCAAAAGGAGCCAGTCCATGAAATAAATTCAAGGAGTCCCGCATGTTCCAAAAAGCCACCGCCACCGGCTACCACCCCGTCCTCGACAAAATCCGCCAGAAGACCCTCGTCTTCGGCGCCAACACCCTCCTCACCGAGTTCCGCCTCGAACAAGGCGCCATCCTCCCCCTTCATCAGCATCCCCACGAGCAGACCGGCTACCTGGTCGCCGGCCGCCTGGAACTGACCATCGGCGCCGCCACCCATCTTGCCGAAGCCGGCGACAGCTGGTGCATCCCCGGTGGCACCCCCCACCACGCCCGCGCCCTCGCCGACTGCATCGCCATCGAGGTCTTCTCGCCCGTGCGCGAGGACTATTTGCCGCCAGGGTAGGGGCAAACCCATGTGTTCGCCCTGGTTGGGCAGACACGCGGGTCTGCCCCTACGCCATCCACACCTGCCTTGCCCCTTGCCTTTTCCTTCCGCCTCGGGCATAGTTAACTTGTTAAACAAGTTAACAACGAGGAGTTACCACATGATCGGCCTGAGAGACCCGGAACTGGAGAAACGCCTGGAAAACCTCGCCAAGGCGACCGGCCGCAGCAAGAGCTTCTACGTCCGCGAGGCGATCGCCGAGTATTTGCAGGACCGCGAGGACTACCTGCTCGGCATCGCCCGCCTCGAAGAAGGCGGCAAACGCTTTACCCTCGAAGAGGTGGAGAAGAAGCTTGGCCTGGAGCGTTGAGTTCCAGGCCCAGGCCCTGGAGGACCTGCGGCGGCTGGATAAGTCCCTCGCCTTCGGCACCCGCACCCTCCCCGCCGAATTCAGCCTCGATCAAGCCCTCGCCTCCCTCCTTGCCGCCTCCGCAGAAGATGCTACCCTAAATAATATCGCGCCTTTCCTCCTCCCTCGACCAGGAGACGCTCATCGAGGCGCGTCACTAGCAGGGGCACGACTCCAGGCAGCGCTGCCTGCTCGGCTCCTGCCCCACTCTGAGCACGGGCAATCTCCCGGCAAAGGATGCCATGTCCCGGAAGCGCACCCTTTTTCTTTCCCTGACGGCGGCAGTGCTCCTGGCCCTGGCGGCCGCGGCGCTGCTCGTCACCCGCATCGACCTGGCGGCGCTAACGCAGCGTATGGAGGTGCGCCTCTCGGCCGCCTTCGGCCTGGAGGTGAAGGTGCTGGGGGAGACGCGGCTGCGCCTCTGGCCCTGGCCGCGGGCCGTCATCGCCGACATTTTGGTGCGCGCCGGGGAGACCGAGGTGCTGCGGGTGCCGCGGGCGACGGCGACGATTGCGTGGCTGCCGCTGCTGCGCGGGCAAGTGCGGCTGGCGAACCTGACTCTGGAGGAACCGGTACTGACCATCCGCCGTGACGCCGACGGCAGCATTACCCCCCGCTGGATGGCGAAGCGCAAGAAGGCGGAACCGGGGCAGGCGCAGCCGCCCCTGCCGGTGGCGAAGATCACGGCCGCAGGGGGGACGATCCATTTCATCGACAGGGTCAACGACTCCGCCGCGGAACTCGACGGCATCAGCCTGGAGTTGGGAGATCTTCACCGCGGCGCAGATGGCCGCCTCGCCTTCGCCGGCGGGCTGCGCGCCGAACGGCTGCGCGTCAACCGGATCGAGATGCGGCAGCTGCGGGGGACGCTCTCGGCGGAAAAGGGCGTCTACCGGGCCGCGCCGATGCGGGGTACCCTGTACGGGAGCGAGGCGACCTTCAGCCTGGAGACCGACCGCAGCGGGGCAAACCCCAACTGGCGGCTGGAGCTCGCGGCCGAGGGCTTGTCGCTGGCGGAGCTGTTCCGGTCCCTGGCCGGCCGGGCGCTGTACGAGGGGCGCGTCGACGTGCGGATGAACCTCAGCGCCGCCGGGCCAGGGCGCCTCATCAATCATCTCGACGGGACGGTCGAGGTCACGGGAAACCACCTGACCCAGCACGGCTTCGACCTGGACGGGGTCGTCCGCAGCCTGCGGAAATCCGACCAGGTCGACCTGGTCGACGTCGGCGCCTATCTCATCGCCGGCCCGGTCGGCGCCCTGCTCACCAGGGGCTTCGACCTGGCCGGCACCTATCGGGAACTGCACGAGGAGAAAAGCCAGGGCATCGAGCAGGTCGCCTTTCACTGGACGATCGAGAACGGCATTGCCAGGACGAAAGATGTCGCCCTGCGGACCCGGGAGAACCGGGTGGCCGTCCACGGCGCCATCGACCTCGCCCGGCGCCGCTACGACGGTATCACCCTGGCCGTGCTCGACAGCCAGGGGTGCGCCAAGCTGACCGAGGAGATTTCCGGCCCCCTGGCCAAGCCGTCGGTGCAGCCGATCAGCCTGCTGCGCACCCTCACTGGTCCGCTGGCCGGGTTGCTCAAAAAGGTCCGGGAAATCATCGAGCCCGGGGAGTGTCACCCCTTCTACGAGGGATCGGTGACCCACCCCCCGTCGCCCTGACTACACCCTCAACCAACTGTCAAAGTGCGGTATTCCAGAAAGCCACAACGCAAGAGGGGTCGCATCTACACATTCACGAAATGAAAGGTGTAGACGCGACCCCATACGACTTTCGAAGTTTGCCAGACGGAAACCCGGCAACAACCTACATGACGGTCTTCAGATTCATAGTGCAACGGCACTTGCCCGGCTGGTCGGAGACCGTGTTGCAGAAACAGGAACCGCCGCAGTTGCAGAAATAGATCCCCGTCCCCTTCAGGCTCACCCGCTTGAGCGGCTGGCCGCAGCCGCACTTGGCGACAACCTTCGGATCGATCTGGCAAGTGCAGCCTTCCGCGCAGGTGCAAAGCAGGGCTTCGTCCCCCTCGACCTTGACCACGTGGTGCCATTTCATCTCTTTGCCGCAGGCGCAGTTGCCCGGCTTGGTGCTCATCGCGTTGCACTTGCATGCCTCACCGCAATTGCAGACATAAAGCACATCCTGACGGGCACCGGCTTGCGCGTCAGTGGTTTTGGCGGCGCAGCCGCCAATCAGAACGGCGCCGAGCAGGACCAGGAACAGACCGGCAAGTTTTCGTTTCAACATTTTCTTCCTCCACTGTAAGGGGCGATGGTTGCCGGCGGCTGCCGGACAGGGGCACTATGATAGAAACCGTCATTTCAAAAAAGTTGTAAAATTATAAACCAAAGCCAAAGCTAATCAAGGAGGCCAACACGAGCCGGCTCCCTTGAAAACGGGCATGGCGGAACCTGTTGCGCTCACAAGGGGCATGCGCATGACGCCAAAGCTGTTGATCAACATCGACGTGGACGACCTCGAACGGGGCGTCGCCTTCTACACGCAGGCTCTGGACCTGCGGCGCGGACGCACGCTCTTCGACGGGACGGCGGTGGAGCTGACGGGGGCCGCCTCGCCCGTCTATCTGCTGCTCAAGCCGGCCGGCACGCTTGCCGCGGGGGGCGTCCGGCAGCGCCGCCGCTACCGCCGCCACTGGACCCCAGTCCACCTCGATTTCGTCGTGGCCGATGTGGCGGCGGCGGTGGCTCGGGCGGTTGCGGCCGGCGCCCGGCTCGAGGGGGCGATCGCGTCGTACGGCTGGGGACGCCTGGCCACCCTCGCCGATCCCTTCGGCAACGGCTTTTGCCTGGTCGAATTCCATGGCGGCGGCTATTGACCCGTTCCGGGCTCCGCAATCCACCAAGCCCGGCGAAACCGCCCGTCGCCGCCAACCTTTTTGCCGTCCGGGGTATCCCGCCATGAACGCACAGACTCTGCGAAAACCGCTGCTCTTCCTGCTGCTGCTCCTTCCCCTCATCGCCGCCCCGGCGCCGGCTCAGGAGTCGCCGCTGCGGCGGGTCGAGCTGGCGCATGGCATCTCGCTGGAGATCCCGGCGCAGTGGAGCGTGCAGCCGCCGGCGACGCGCCAGGACCTGGAGACGACCAGGGAGTCCCTCACCGGCAAGGCGGGTATAGAGAAGCCACGCGGCAAAAAGGAAGAGCTGCTGGCGGTCAACGCCACCCCCGCTCCGGCCGGCGCCATGATCAAGCTGAACGTAAGTTCGCCGGCCGACTTCACCCAGGCCGACCTCGCAGCCGCCGGCCCCGAGGGGCTCAAGGCCCTGCGCGCCGAGCTCCTCGTCACGTTCCAGAAACTGGAGGCCGCCGGCGGCCCCAAAATCCTCGATGTACAAACCCCGCGGATCGAACGGATCCACGACCACCTGGCGCTGTGCATCCCCTATCTGCGGGCCGGGGCACCGGGGATGCCCCCCTGGGAGGTGAGCCAGTACAAGATCCCGGTGGCTGGCCGGCTCATCGAGCTCACCCTGTCACACCGGCAGACGGAGGCCGCCGAATGGAAGCCCGTGCTGGAGCAGGTGTCACGCTCGTTGCGGTTCTGACATTGGGGGTGCGTTGACTCCCCCGGCAGCCTTGGGGTAAATTGACGCTAGGGAAGCTGTTTCCGGCAACGGAGGCGGCGAGAAATTCATAACCGATGGAGGCTATCATGGGATTCATCAGACTCTTAGGTTTGCTGCTGGCCACGGTCCTGCTGACCGGTTGCGTTCTCACCAAGCTCGTGACCGTGCCGATGCGGGTGGTCGGCGCCGTCGTTTCCATCATCCCCGTGGCGGGCAACGTGGCCCATGACGCCATCGACGAGGCCGCCGACCTCGTCGACAAGGTGCCGATTTAGGGGTCAGAGGCTCCTGAAGCTCTCTGCCGCATCCTGAATTCGGCAGAAAGCGTGGGGTGGAAACCCGATTGTATAAACAAAAGAGCAAAGGAGATCATCATGAACGCCGAACAAATCAAGGGTCAATGGAAGCAGATAAAGGGTGAAATCAGGAAACAGTGGGGCAAACTGACCCACGATGAGGTGGAGCGGATCGCCGGCGAGAAGGATGTACTGGTCGGCACGCTGCAGGAAAAATACGGGATTACCAAGGAAGAGGCCGAAAAACAGGTGAAGAAATTCACCCGCCATTAGACTGGACGAAAAACCGGAATGGCCGGCAGGAAGAAGGGGTAGGCTGAAAGCTCAGCGTGCCCCTTTTTGGTGCCGGCGTGGAAAGGGATCATCATTTATGCTCAACGGAAAAATGCCCGCCTGCAAGGTTTTCGACAGCCACTTCCACATCATCGACGCCCGCTTTCCCCTCGTCCCCAACCAGGGCTACCTCCCCGACAACTTCACCTGCGACGACTACCTCCGCGCCGCCGCCAGCTTCAACCTCGCCGGCGGCGCGATCGTCTCCGGCTCCTTCCAGGCCTTCGACCAGGGCTACCTGCTGGCTGCCCTGGAGCAGCTCGGCCCCGCTTTCGTCGGCGTCACCCAACTGCCGGCCGCCGTTTCCGACGCGGAGCTCCTGCGGCTCGATGCGGCGGGAGTGCGGGCGGTCCGCTTCAACCTGAAGCGCGGCGGCTCGGAGGGGGTCGGCAAGCTGGAGAGCTTTGCCCGGCGGGTGCACGAGATCGCCGGCTGGCATGCGGAGCTGTACGTCGACTCCCGGGACCTGGCCGATCTTTTCGCTACCCTGGCCGCCCTGCCGGCCGTCAGCATCGACCACTTGGGGCTGGCGAAGGAGGGTTTTCCCACCCTGCTGCGGCTGGTGGAGCGGGGGGTGCGGGTCAAGGCCACCGGCTTCGGCCGGGTCGATTTTGGAGTGAAGGAGGCGCTCCGCGCCATCTGCGCAGCCAATCCCGAGGCCCTGCTTTTCGGCACCGACCTCCCCTCCACCCGGGCGCCGCGCCCCTACAGCGACGACGACCTGCTGCTGGTGCTCGATGTGCTGGGAGAGGATCTGGCGAAGAAGGTCCTGTTCGACAACGCCGTTGCCTTCTACCGGCCAGGAAGGGAAGCCTGAAAAGGATTGGGCAGTCCGGCCCGAAAAACCGGTTTGGTCGTTTCAGGGCAGCAGCCCGGCCACCTCGGCCGGCAGCAGGGGACGGGGGGTGAGGCGCTCGGGGAGGCGCAGCAGGGTGACGCCGGGGGGCATATCCAGCTCCCGGTAGAGCTGCTCGCCGCGGCCGACGTAGCTCTTCGAGAGGTGCATCGGCAGCAGGAAGGCGGGCGCCAGCTCCCGCGCCAGTTCGTTCACATCGCGGCTGCAGAGGTGGTAGGAGGCCCGCGCCTTGCCGCAATCGGCCGCCAGGTAGGAACACTCGCAGACCAGCAGCGTCACCCCCTGCAGCAGGGAGCGCACCTTCTGCCGGTTCTCCGTGGTGAAGCCGACGTCGGTGAGATAGCCGATGCTCGCCGGCTCGGCCGGACTGCGGATCGCCGCAAAGAGAGCGGCGGGGTCGGCGACCGCCTCTGCGCGGACCGTTTCCCTCTCGCGGCGCAGGACGGTGAGCGGACCCTGGTCCAGCTCCCGCCGGCAGAAGCGCCGCTTCAGCTCCCGCAGCCACGGGCCCGGCACCAGGCCCTGCCGCCGCAGCATCTCCGCGTCCACCGCGAACGCCTCCCGCTCGGTGAGGCGAAAGGCGAGGACGGGGATTTTGTGGTCGCAGAGCTCCGCCTCCACCCGCAGGTAGTCGCCGTGGTAGATGACGGACTCCGGCCGCT